>JAQCIJ010000022.1 GCA_027592135.1 bacterium
GAATGGACATAACAGTATGAACAGCTGCTTCACACGTTGGACCCGGGTTCGATTCCCGGCATCTCCACCATTGACATAATTAAGCTAATGTGTCATATTTTATATATGAGCGCAGATTCATGGCAAAATCAGGGCAAATCAGAGGTTCTGACCTCTATCAATCAGCAATTTCTCAGCAGGGAATTGGCAGCACTTGATAAACAAGAGCAGAGCGTGCTTGAAGAAGTTTCCAGAATTCAACGATTGAAAGCTGCTGCCGCACAAGAACTGCTAAATTCTCAATCCATTGCTCCCGAACCACTCGATATAAGCCCAGAGATGGCAGATGAAGCAATTGCGGCACTACGAGCGGAGTTTGATGCAAAAGTGGAAGGGGGGCGAGATGATGGCTATGTTATACAGGAAGACATTAATTTTACAGCAGTGGAGAAAAAGCTTCGGTTAGAAGAAAATAAAGACAAATTAGAGGCTCTCTACAGAATGGTAAAAGCAGGTTCCTGTCCTGCTATTCTTAAGGAAGAAGGAGGACGATATTGCATCGCTGAAGTATTTCTAGATCCAATTTCCGATCGTAAAAAATGTGTGTATAGCAGAAGAATGGCTTTGGAAGCTAAACGAATATGGGGTAATAAATATCCGAACGCTATTGATGAGGCTCGTAAAATGGGAATAACTCTCATAGATAGAGAAATTGCGAATGCTCACTTAACATTAACCAGTGTGAGTCATAGTGATATTGAAGATTTTGTACAGGCTACTGATGCAGAGGAAAGAGGCGGTTATGTTCCCATTTTTCAACGAGTCCATGCTACCTGCGCAAGAAAGGCATATTGCTGCATAACTACAATACCATCTCCAGCAAAAGCTGGACTTCCTAATACATTTGTTGCTGGGTGGCGGGGGATGTTATGGGTCTAATCTAGCGATCGTAACTGTTGTGCCTGTCTGAGAATTGTTTGTTGTACATGATTCCAATCCTCCTAAATTCTAGACTTCTAGGCAATATATGTAGTAATCAGTTATAGCATCTCCACCAATGAACAAATTATTTGTTCAAATAAAATACTTTATGCATACGAGTAATTAATACTGTCTTTTGCTAGTATGTGCTTACGTATGATAGATAGAAATTACCTAGACAAAATCCTTCAGCAAAATGCTGATAAAAACTGGTGGCATCCAGTTCTTTTTACAAAAAATGTAAAACACCTGATTCCAGATTCGCTTGAAATCATGATCAACCCACCTACAGCAGACAAAAACTATAACTGTTTTATGTATGCATTAGGTTTATATAAAAACGACAAGATTCGCACTGAAGCTAAAGGATTTATATACGATACGATGTTTACAAAAATTTTGGAATGTCACGAGCTTCAAGTAATCAAAGATCCAGAAGAAGGTGATTATGTTATTTATAGAGACAAAAATTCTCCAGATATACTAACGCATATTGGTATCTGTTCAGGTGAAAAGATTATATCTAAGTGGTCTTGGGGCCCATTGGTAAAACATGACCTGTGGGATGTCCCTGAGTCGTATGGTGATGAAGTATTTTACGTTAAAAGCATTTCATTACAAAATGCAGAAGAGCTCTATTCTCAATATAAATTGAGCAACAAGTTACCCGAAGATAAATAGTATTTTAGGCCTATTTTATAAATTTAGCCCTCCACCTCAATGGAGGTGGAGGGCTGTCCTTCTTCGGTCCCACATCGAGAATTAGTTCTCTCGATTGTTTTTTTTGGGACTCGGTACAGCTCCGTCACGATGTGATCGCGTTTGCGAACTTTCATCGTAATGGCCCTGATCGCCGCGATTAGGCAAGCGTTCCATAAGGCGGTGGAGCAGAGAAGGGGGAGAACGAGGGTAATATCTTCTTTTTGGAGACAAACATATGCGGTGCATGCTGAAGGGTCAGAGAGATCAATTTCCTCCACCACTACCACCATTTTCGTAAATTCAATGTCTGATAGTTATAGAGAAGAATAAGAATATTCAGATTCGTAAGAACAATGAAGGGAAGGCGCATTGGTAGTACATGTGGCATTTCTACAATATGATTATGAATGAAGAGAATATCACCAACGACTAGCCCAATTTCTACAAGAATACCAAGTTCGATGGAGTTTCGTGTGACATCAAATTTCTGATGCAACATTCCCGTAAAGGAGCGGTATCCCATCAGCACAGACACAGCGGTGAGGAACAAAAAGTCTGTACGCCAAGGCAATGGTGGCAGAATCGATGAATAGCTAATCAGCTTTAAGGCAATATCCGCTATACCTTGCAGTAATACATTGATGCTCAAAAAAAATGCAAGAGCAAGAACATGGTTAGGGACACGTCGCAACTGACCTTCGTTGGTATGAAGATATTTTTTTAGAGTGCTTTGTATGTATTGATTCATTCATAATATTATAGCAGAAAAATGGTAATACGTGAATATGTGGATGAATCAGCCGAATGCACCTATGCTTGCACAGTGCTCTTGCGAAAACTCCTCCAAAATACAACCCCATACCCCACAACATAAAATGACATGATTCCAGCGGTCTTTAGATATACCTCTCCATCGCTTTGGAACTTCAAGACCAAAATATGTGCTGCAGCGAGAACGAAGGCGATGTGTGTCAGCGTATGGAGCCGCTTCCACCACGTGTATCCCATTTTCTGCACCGCATAATTCGTAGAAGTGACAAAGAGAGGAAGCATGATAAGAAATGAAGCAGCGCCAAAGATCATGCCGTTCTCCATTGATAATGCTGTGTTAGCTATAGCGACAGGATCGCTGGCTATTCCTCGTTTGAGCATCTCAGACCCTGCATGCGTCAGTGCAATAAGCCAGCAACAGATGCCGGTATATTTGCGCAAAGGCACGATATTATTAATCTGCCACAAACGAGGAAAAAGTTTGTGCAGCAAGCTAATCATGATAGTAAATATCAGGAGATACCATGTAAGTACACCAGTCTCTCCAACCAGTTCTCCCCATTGCATGCTTCCATGCGAATAACTCTCAAAAAAAATACTGAGCCACCACATACTTACCCAAAGCCAAACAATCCACTTAAGATACCGTTCGTTGTAGTATTTCTTCCAGTCACTTTGCATAGTGTGACTACTGTATCACAAAACATCCTCTGGCATCTTCACCACTACCGCATGCGACTCATCAACGCTGTATCAAAGATACGGTCGCCAAAAAACGTACGAACAAATATCAGTAGTCTTGCCCATTGACCTGCTGCGTAGCGTGTCTTTGGCCTTTTTGCAGCTATTGCTTTGGCAATAACATTGGCAATAACAGAAGGAGGGGATCCCACTCCTTTTGCATAAGATTCTCGTGTTTGCGCGGCAACACCCTGTGCTAAGTCTGCATAGGCACTCTTTCCAGAGCGTTTGAGCATTGGGTCGAGAAACACATCGCCAAACCGTGTATCTATGACTCCAGGTTCGATAATCACGACGTGAATACCAAACGGAGCAACTTCGATACGAAGGCAATCGGACCAGCCTTCCAACGCATGTTTTGTCGCGTGGTACCACGCACCAAGAGGGGTATACATTTTTCCTCCCATAGAGGAAATATTTATAATCTTGCCCGATTTCTGCTTTCGCATATGCGGTAAGACCAATTGTGTAAGTCGAGCTAGTCCAAAGATATTTACCTCAAACTGATACCGAGCATCTTCAAGTGTTGTATCTTCGACAGCACCGAATAAGCCAAATCCTGCATTATTAACAAGAACATCAATATGTCCTTCTGTAGAGATAATCTCGTCGACACATGCAGTAATTTGCTTTTCATTAGTGATATCCAGTGCGATTATTTTACCTCCAGCTTCTTCGAGGTCTTTCATTTTTTCTACACTTCGAGCGGCACCGTAAACCGTGTGCCCTTGTGCAATCAGCTTCAGAGCGGCTTCTTTCCCCATGCCAGAGGAGGCACCAGTGATAAGGATGACTTTGTTCACAGGTAGTACTGTACCGCATACATTCTGATCAAGTACACTATTGCTATGCGCATTTCACCACTTCTCATCTTATCCTCCGCCTTTCTTATGGCATCGTGTTCTCTATTACCTCCAGACTCTCAGGACATTGCTGAGAAGCAGAAAATCATAGAAGAATATTCAGGCGAGACTGCCGAAGCACTATTTGCTGGAGGATGTTTTTGGTGCATAGAATCTGCATATGAATATGTCGACGGTGTCGTTACTGCAGTATCAGGTTTTGCTGGAGGAGATGAAGTACACCCAAGCTACAAAGATGTTGCTTCTGGAAAAACAAAGCAAATTGAATCAGTTCTTGTTGTGTACGATCCATCGAAAGTAACGTACGAACAACTTGTCGAATACTTTTGGAAACAGATAGACCCTACAGATGCTGGTGGGTCGTTTGTCGATAGGGGACACCAATACACATCAACGATCTTCTACTTTACCGAAGAACAGAAGCAGATCGCAGAAGTCTCCAAGAAAGCTCTCGATGACTCAGGAAAGTACGATGCACCGATTGTTACAGATATTCGAGAAGCAACACCGTTTTATCCCGCAGAGGATTACCATCAAGACTATTACAAAGAAAATCCTATTCGGTATCAGTACTACCGGAATGGCTCTGGTCGTGATCAGTATCTAAAAGAGGTATGGGGAGAAGACACTTCGCATGGATTGTAGGTGACCCTCCCCTAACCCCTCCCGCATTTCTATTCTCCTGTGAAGTGTTTTTCGTTTACTTTCTCTCAAAGGTTCGGGAGGGGAACTCATTGGTTTGATTGTATTGTTCCTGTTTATCTATCACTATAGAAAACTATGCTTCCAGAAGAAAAACAGTTTTGGCTTCGAAAAAAAGAATCAAAGAGATTTGCTCGGAAGCTTCGAAAAAGAATGACAGAAGAAGAGATCATACTATGGGAGGTAATCAGATTGAAGAATTTTTGTGGATTGAGAATGAGAAAACAAGTGCCTATCGGACCTTACATTGTAGATTTTCTACAGAGAAAACAGCGTTTGATCATTGAAATAGATGGTAAAATACATCTCCAGCGCAAAGAGTATGATGCTGCTAGAGAAGAGTATTTACGAGGATTGAATTACTCTATTATTCGATTTTCAAACAAAGAGATTCATGATGATTTACCAAAGGTTCTCTCAGAAATAGCAAGAGCTCTACATAAAACGAACGTTCCCCTCCCGAACATTCGAAAAGATTAATACAAAACTATTCTCCCCTATAAGTGAATCAGCGTGGGAGGGGCTAGGGGAGGGCACTATATACATGGTGTTTTTTTATTTTCGATGCTCTGGGGGTCTCGCCTCAATTTGTCGAATACTTTGGGCTATTTGATCAAAGAAATCATACAGCTTTTGATCTTGCCCCGCACAGCGAATATTGAGGGCATACACCCATTCTTCTCCAAAGTAGAAGGCACGTTTATCAACACACGTATCGATTTCTTCAAGTATGACGAGAGTTGGCATGCCATTAATAATGGTTTCTTCTTCAAGCTCAATAAAGTGTTCATCTTCGAATACGGCATCAACAATCAGTTCAGAGTCTTCGACGCGGTATCCATCGATCCACATATCCCGTGCTATACACTCTTGAGGGCCAATGCAGATTTCTTTTGTCGAAGGCCCAAAGTACATGGTCCATTCAGAGGCAATATACGGGCTTCTTCCATCGTACACTCCACGCGAGAGCATGTGCGGTTCTGGCCAGATGTTTGGATACGCAAATGCAAAGAGTTTATCAAAATTCTCATATGGCTTTAGGCTTACCGGATAGATCACATCTTCTGCAGATTTCGACTTTTGTGGTGCAGGACCAAAGCGGATAGCCGCATCTTTTAATCGATAAATCATCTCTGCCATTTCCCCTCGGTTAAGGTTTTGCGGCAAATCAATAATCGAATACGGAATAGCATTTTGTTCAGCGAGAAACTCGACATAGGGCTGATACCATAAGACGTTAGCAACTCCGAAGTTTGGAAGCTCGAGCCCTGTAAGACCAAAGCCAATAGCAGTCATCTTGGCAGATTCTACAAACTTAACACCCTCTTCTGGACGAAAGAGTCCATCGGGATATCCGCTGACAATACCATTGGTCCATGCCGTACAGATATAGGGGGCAAACCAAGCATCATACGGGACATCAGGAAATGCAAAATTGGGGATAACCTGTAACGCAGAATCATCTTCACTTTCTGTAGGTTCTGGAAGATTTTCAATACAACTGTCGATGTAACTCTGTGGATATAAAACGCGGACAAGGATCTTCGTAAATTCTGCACGATTGATGTTGCGTTCTGGCTGAAATGATCTGTTCTCATACCCCTGAACGATTCCTTCACGGGTTAAAAACTCAATCGCATCTACGTACGGATGCTCTGCAGTAACATCAAAAAAGCGAGCATGAGCCACAGTACTCACACACATGAGACTTATTCCGATTACCGATGCAAGAGTTTTAAAGGAAGGGATACACTTAGTTTACATGAGTCAATAGTCAATAGTCATTAGCTATTGACCAATGTCCAATGTCCAATGTCCAATGTCCAAGTATGGTATACTATTTAGTATCAACCCCCTTTCTTCACTATGAATAAAGCTCACGCTCAGAAATATTCAGCAGAGGCTCTAGCAACATTTACATTAACTCTTGCAGTTTCTCTATCGCTACTCTTTGAGTTTCCTTTTTCTACAGCCACAATCGCAGCACTTGTCGTTGGAATATTTGTCTACACGATCGGTGGCATCTCTGGGGCACACATAAACCCTGCTGTAACCCTTGGCATGTGGTCTATTAAGCAAATTGGCGTAAAAGACGCACTACTCTACATCGTTTCACAAGTCATCGGAGCAGGTCTAGCGATGCTTCTTGTTTTATCGATGACGGCAACCGTTCCTCTTATTGGTGCTGAATCTCCACAAATTATCCTCGGAGAAGCATTGGGAGCATTTATTCTTACATTTGGTGTAGCGTCTGTTGCCATTGGAAAATCTAAGGCAGATGCAGCAGGGCTCGTTGTTGGAGGGTCACTTCTTGCAGGAATTATCATCGCATCTTCTATGAGTAGTGGCATTTTAAATCCAGCAGTTGCTTTTGGTCTTGGCTCATTGTCGCTATCCTACCTCCTCGGCCCACTTCTCGGCGGTGTGCTCGGAGCTATTACATTTCGCTGGATGAGTAACTAATCATGGATCAAGAAGAAGTACAAAAAAAGGTAGAGGCATTCTTACAAGAACTCAACGTTCCAAGTTTTATCGTCTTTGGTTGGAAAAAGACCGAAAAAGAGTTCGGTGTGGTCTCTTCGCATCACGAGATTCCACCAAATGCAGCTATCAAAGGAATGAGTTGGGCGCTGAATGATTTTATTAATAAGAGTTTGTAGGGCTATTCCTGCAACAAGAATTCCGCTGGTATTTCATATATATCAGATTTTTTACTGGGGATAATGTCTGGGTGACTCATCCCAGAAGCAGTCATGGCTGCACCTTCACCGCTCCCCATAGTTCCCCGTTCTTCTGTTGCATCTGCTCGTTTTTTTGTATGGACTTGTTCTGATAGTGACTTAACAGTTCTTTCGACCGACTCAGCATCCATTCTCCCCGTTTCTTTATGAGGATCGAGAAGAGAAGTAATATATTCGTAACTATGCAGTAATACTTTGTGACTATCTTCATCTGCCCACGATATGTTGGCCACAAGCTCTCTCTGCTGTAGCCACTTATAGTCTTTTTCTGTAAGGCGACCTCCAGTAGCAAGGATGAAACTTATCCGTGTAGTGGGATTTTTACTAGAGATCATTGCTGGATATTGATACGGAGCATCAGGGATATTACTTTCTAACTCCCCATGTTTATTTTTAGTTGCATCGACAAATTCTGCAAGCTGTAGAGCGCGTCGAGGATCCTGCAATTTTCTGATCGTTTTTCCTTCTATCTGTCGCACACGTTCTCGTGTAATGTTAAAGATTCTTCCAACTTGTTCTAGTGTATAGATATACCCATCTCCGAGACCATATCGCAATTGGATGATGCATCGTTCTCGATAGGTCAGTGACTTGAGTACATGTTCTACTTTTCCTTCTAGGAGTGACAGCATTGCCCCGCGGTGCGGACTTTCCACTGATGTATCTTCAATTATATTGCCTAATGAACCACTCGCAGATGCTCCAATTGGAGTATCTAAAGAAACGGGAAGTGTACTGAGCTGTCGAATTTCTCGCACTTTTTCTACGGTGATACCCATAGCATCTGCGAGCTCTTCGTCGTTTGGCTCTTTGCCATCCTCTTGCATAAGTCGACGTTCGGTATAGCGAAACGCCGATAGTTCTTTGAAATTATGTACAGGAACACGAATGGTTTTTGCTGTATCTGCAATGGCACGGGTTATTGCCTGTCGTATCCACCAGGTTGCATACGTCGAAAACTTGTATCCTCTTCGGTGTTCGTATTTATCCACTCCATTCATAAGTCCTGCGTTTCCTTCTTGGATAAGATCTAAAAAGCTGAGTCCGCGATTGCGGTATTTTTTGGCAATAGAAATAACGAGTCGTAGGTTTCCACCAGCCATTGCCTGTCTTCGGTGTGTAAGAAGCGCACTGAGAGCCTCTTCTTTATCTACCCATATACGAAGCGATTCGGGTGATTCACCAGTAATATCCATCAACTCCTTAAGATCTTTTTGTGTAGGCTCTTTCAACGTATTCATCCGATTTGATATTTGTATAAGTTTTGCACAGATAGGATTGGCAACCGTATCGCGCGGACGTATTTCGTCACCTAGCACGCCAAGCTTTGCAGTAGTGGCAGGGTTTTGTTGCCGCTCAAGTATTGCGCGTATGGTCTTAATATTATGAGGAAGGCGTGATTTTACCTGTTTTTCTCCGCGCTCTTCTGTTTCGTTGGTAACGAGGGTGCGATTAAAGGGTAATTCGTCATTTGCAACTCCCTGCCATATTGGAAGGAGGCTTTTTGCGACATATACTGCCCCAAAGCGATGGAGATTGCGTTGCTTGCAAATAGATTCTATCTGCTTTGCTATCTGAAGCTCCTCTTCGCGTGTCAGAAGAGGGATTTCACCCATTTGTGTGAGATATAGCTTAATGGGGTCAGGTTGTAATCTTGTATTTCTTTCATCATTCTCTAATGAGAGATGTGGCGCAGGTGGTGGTGGGGCTGATGCATCTGCAATAGCGCTAGCAATCGTATGTTGGTGAACATTTTGAGCAAAAAAAAGGCTTTCTGGACCTTGGCCAGACATATTGACGACTGCAGTGATTCTTCCGCGTAATGCTTTTGCATCATGCTCTACATCTGGAGAAAATGGCGAAGTGCCATAATCTCGTAATAGCTGTTCATATGGATCAAAATCTAGGGGTGGTTCAACATGCGTGAGCAAGGGGAATGCACTTTCATTTAGGTCTTCAATCTTAAGAGGGTACTCAGACATTAGCGGTATCATTCCACTCTAAACAGGAACTGTCAACAGTCAATCTTCCTCATCTGTATGCAGAAAACGCGGTGCCCTCTACTTAAACATCTCTTTGAGTAACCAGTTGGCAAATCCAAAGCAGACTGAGATCACAATCCATCCCCAAGGGCCTCCATATATTTCTAATGCAATGATTCCTGGATCCATCCGGAGTGTAAATTGTTGGATGACATAGACAAATGCTCCGTTGACTATCATTATTGCAATAATGGTCGCGAAGAACCGAAGGGGGAGTGTGATGATATTGAGAATTGGTCGAAAGAAAATATTGAGCAAACTCATAAGGGCACCAACAATGATATATGCAGGAATACCACCATCTAGACCAAAGTATTGGCCTGCGTAATTTGTAAGTACATAGACAACAATCACATTAAAGACGAACTTGAGCGTGAGTTTAAGCGGTAGGTGGGAGGAGGATTCGGAGGACATAGGAAAACAACGAAACAACATATATTAACATATTAACGCTTTTGAAAACGTATGACTAGTTTTTGATCTCCAACATCAATCTCATGATCATCGCCCGTGCTTTCCCCAATCGTAGATCTTGTCTCAGATTCAATGAGCTTTTTATGCTCTGCAATCACATCATCGCCACCATCAATTGCCAAAGTGATCTCATCAGTAAATTCGAGCCCTGTTTCTTTTCGTACGCGCTGTACTCCGCGAATAATATCACGAGCGTCTCCTTCTAACTGCAATGCATCAGTAACTTCGGTGTCAATGCAGATCACCACGCCCCTATCTGCTGCTGCATTCTGCCCCTCTTTTCCACGGTAGGTTAGTTGTGCTTCTTCTGGGGAAAGAGTCTCATCAAGAATCAAAATTGATCCACTCGGTTCTATCGTAAAGTTTCCTTCTTTTCCGGCAATAATAATTTCTTGAACACGCTTCCCGAGACGAGGTCCTACTTTTCGAGCATCAACGAGCATAAAGCTTTCGGCAAGTTCGTCGGGGTTATCGGTAAAGTCTACTTCTTTGACGTTAAGCTCCTGTCGCAGGAGATCTACGTCACTAGCAGTCATTGCAATGTTCGAACCTGCAGGCAGGGCAATCGTTGCTTTTTGCAGTGGCTGACGGATTTTTACCTTCGCTTCTGCACGAACAGAGTTTCCGAGGCTTACCACCAGTCGCATGATGCGATTTTTTTCCAGCAGTTGCCGTTCATGACTCGAAAGTTCTTTTGTCTCTGGCCAATCGGTAAGGTGCACAGAGCCATGATCTTCTGGGACGAGGTTCAAGTAGATCGCTTCTGTAATGTATGGACAGAATGGTGCAAGTAGCTGTGAGAGCGTGAGAAGCACATCGTTGAGTGTTATTAGGGCATCATGTTGATCTTGGCTTTCTGCGTCACCAGTACTATCTGGATATGCATCGAGTACTCCTTTTCCAGCAAAGCGCCTTCGAGAGAGTCGAATGTACCAGTTGGTAAGTGCATCGATCGTCTCATGGAGCTGCGCACATGTTGCAGAAAGATCATAATTATCAAGCTCTGATGTCATGCGGTTTGTAAGATCTTGTACTTCGGAGAGAATCCACACATCAAGAGGGTGTTCGCTTTTGCGACGCGTATCGATGGGTTCATATTTTGCAGCATTGGCATAGGTGACAAAGAAGCTGTAGGTATTCCATAGCGGAAGCAGCACACTGCGTACGGTTTCTTGCACGACCTTCTCCGAAAACCGCAGATCCTCTCCGCGAACAGCAGGGGAGCTCATCAAGCTAAAGCGAATCGCATCGGCTCCGTGTTTATGTATCACAACCATAGGGTCTGGATAGTTTTGCAGTTTTTTGCTCATCTTTTTTCCATCTTCTGCAAGAACAGTTCCATTAACGACACAGTTTTCAAATGGTGATTGTTCAAAAAGAGCAGCTCCCAACACCGTGAGCGTATAGAACCATCCACGTGTTTGGTCCATACCTTCGGCGATGAAGTTTGCAGGGAAGGATGATGGACCGTTTTTTCGTTTATACGTTTTTTCGTTTCGATGCTTAAATTCAAAGGGAAAATGCTCCTGTGCATACGGCATCGATCCACTCTCGAACCAGCAGTCGAGGACTTCTGGAATACGCTTTAAAAATGGATTAAGCGTCATCGGAATAATGCTCGCATTCTTTGGTCGCATGCGTAGTGCTGCATCATATCCTAGGTTTTGAATCACTGTGCACAACGCACGCGTAGTTCCTCCATGTGAAACTACTATCACTTTCTTTCCTGCATAGTGCTCGAGGAGCTTCTGACAACTTTTTTCTATTCGAGAAATAAACGCACTAAACGATTCTCCTTCTGGTGGTGTCAGGTGATGAAAGGAGACAGATTTACTTTCATTATTCGTACTTGGATAGTCCTTAAGAACTTCATCAATATGTTTTCCATCCCATACTCCTTCATCACGTTCGCGTAGGTCTTTCCATAGTTCTGTTACCTCTAACCCAAGCTCTTCTCCAATAATTTCTGCTGTCTGCTTTGCACGTTTCAGGTCAGAAGAGATGATGACATCAATTTTTTCGTTCTTTAGAGCTTTTGCAGTTTCATGTGCTTGCGCAATACCGGTTTCATTCAAGTTATTATCAGTGTGACCTTGGCTGAGACTTTGTGCATTCCAGTCTGTTTGTCCATGACGTACCAAGATTAACTCCACACTCTTTTCATTCTGTGCACCCATCCAAGAAACATCATCAACAGTATCTTTATGCAGATCTAACTGCTGTTGCTTGTCGTGGTCCCAGAAGTATTGCTTTGGAACGGCTTTTTCTGGATACGGTCGGTGACTAAGCTTAAGAGCATCTTCTTTGGTAAAGAAGTGTTCAATGTTTACCATTGGGTCCGCATGCGTTACGACAACGACGTGTTCGCTACGGTGACGGGGGAGCATCTCCTCGAGGAAGCTGCTTAATCTATTTTGCACACTCTCCCAGCTTTCCATACCATCGAAGTGGTAAATACTTTCTGGCTTATTATTTTCGATCTTGTGTGCTCTGCGCTCTTTGATAAATGTCAGATCAGAAAAGTCGACAGCTTTCCCTTCCCACTCACCGAAGCGTACTTCGCGTAGGCGGTCATCCACTATCACTTTTGCTCCAGTTTGCTTAGCAATTTCCTGTGCAGTTTGCTGGGTTCTTGCTAAAGGGGAACAGTAAATAATATCGACGCTTTGTGTCTTCAGCCATTCTCCTGCCTTTGTAGCTTGTGTGATTCCTTTCTTGGTAAGGTCTGTCCCTGGCAGCTCTCCTTGGTAAATAGGAATCAAGTTTCCTTCGCTCTCTGCATGGCGCAGTGTTGTAATTTTGGTAAAGCGAATAAGCTTTTTCTTCATCAGGTCATCACGGCTTCCTATTACTTCCACGTCTGCGTGCGGGGATGCCAGTGCTTCTGTTGCGTTTTCCATTTCTTGTCGCCAGATCGGCAATGGCGTTCCCCAATATCTATTTCTACTAATGGCCCAGTCGCGTGCATTCTCTAGCCACTTTCCGAAGCGTCCATCACGCACATGGCTTGGCACCCATTCGGTCCGACTATTCGCCTTAAGCATTGCTGGTTTAAATTTTTCAACAGCCACAAACCACGAAGCGGTAGAGTAGTTGATCAGAGGGCTATCACAACGCCAGCAGTGGGGGTAGCTGTGCTTGTAGCTTTCTGCTTTAAAGAGACGGCCCATCTCTTCAAGTTTTTTGGCGATAGCTTTATCTGTTTTTGTAGGGTCATCCATTGGTTTTACTTCTTGGCCTGCAAAATCGGTTACCTCATCGACAAAGTGACCATTCATCCCAACATGACTGAGTACTTCTACACCTTCGCGCTTTCCAAGTTCGTAGTCGTCTGTTCCAAACCCAGGAGCAATGTGCACAATACCTGTTCCGTCTTCTATTGTGACAAAGTCTGCTTCGACAATGCGGAATGCATTTTGATCTTTATAACGATCTACAAAATAGGGAAATAGTGGTTCATAGGATTTTCCAATCAATTCTTTTGCAGCAATTTTTCCTACAATTTCATATTCTTCTCCTGCAAACACCTTTTCAACAAGTGGCTCAGCAACAATATAACAACAGTCATCGCTTCGCACTTTGACATACGGTATATCTTTTCCGATTGCCAAAAATAAATTTCCAGGCAACGTCCACGTGGTTGTTGTCCATGCAAGGA
Organism: bacterium; assembly: GCA_027592135.1. Lineage (GTDB taxonomy): Bacteria > Patescibacteriota > Gracilibacteria > Peribacterales > Peribacteraceae > UBA2170. The sequence goes on from JAQCIJ010000022.1 coordinate 13,655, forward strand.
GGACAGTATTCGGATCATCAATTAATGGATACTTCGTAAACGTGGTCCAATCGGAGACATCCAGATATCCAAGAGTTACTTCAAAGTTAGAAAGTGGCGTTACACAGCGCGGGCACACGTGCATCGACTTACGACCTTCGTAGATGTAATCCTTTTTGTGGAGTTGCGAAAACACCCACCAGATACTTTCCATATATTCCGGATCCATTGTTTTGTAGTCCCAGTCCATATCGACCCAACGACCCATGCGTTCGACAACGGTTCGCCAGTCACTTGCATGGCGCTGCACTGCAGAGCGACACAAGTCATTAAACGCTCCGATACCCATTTCTTCTATTTGCTGCTTATCTTTTATATCATGCTCTTTCTCGATAAGGTTTTCGATAGGAAGCCCATGGCAATCCCAACCAAAGCGTCGTTGTACCGTTTTTCCGCGCATGGTTTGGTATCGAGGGATGACATCTTTAATCGTCCCTGCAAGTAAGTGCCCGTAGTGGGGGAGGCCTGTAGCAAACGGAGGACCATCGTAGAAGGAAAAGATTGAAGAGTCCGAAGGTCCAAAAGTCGTACGGTCACCAGACTTTTCAACTTTTCGACTTTTCAACTCAGGTTTATCCAAAACATCACCAGTATCTGCACTGTGTTTACGAATGGATCTCTTAAACGTGTCTTCCTCTCGCCAATACTGAAGAATTCCTTCTTCGAGATCGGGGAGCCTCTGCGCGGGGTCGACGGGGTCGAATGGCATGAAAAAAGATAGTAATCGTGCGCAGAGTTTATAGTAGAACTACTCTAGTAGGATAGTTTTCAGTTGTGAATTCTACTCGGCTAAGAAAAGAATTACAGATTCAACTCGCGTTTTTGAAAGTTTCTCTTGAGCTCGTTCATTTTTCTTTTATGATGTGTCTCTTCTTGCCAAAGGGCAACTTCGTCTAAGAAGAGAGTAAAGATGATCTTATCATGGAATGATGCTGCCATATGCACAGGGTCAACACCTCTCTTTTGTCTTACTTTTACACCAACAACATGCCCATCTTCTTGATCAATATTCTCTGCCCATTGGGAAGTGCTTAGCCTGGCAATGATATCGATTGTGTCTCCATTGACATCGTCAAAATATGGAGCATTGGACAGTGGAATACTTTGAAAAATGCGAGCCTGTTTGTCATTGGGGTCTCTCGATGTGTGAATCTTGCACAGTATGTTATGTGGATTGCTCAGCGCATTGTTAATGACAGTGTAATCACCAAGCCCAAATGTTGTACCCGGAGCACATCCCTTACTTCGACTCGCATGGAGAAGGTCTTCTCTTGCTGCCGTACGTGTTTGAATAGAGCCTGCGCAGAGCGCAAGGACATGAACACCACTTCTGATTTCGGAAACAATTTCATCATTAATACCAAGCACTCTTTGGTTCTCAAACTGCATTCTATGCCAACCTCCTGGGAATACAATAATATCTGGATCTACTTCCTTCATCTGTTCGCCATTTTCCACAAGGTGTACCTCTACATTGAAATCATCAATGTGCTGTGATGCCTCTAGTAGTGCGATTGCATCCTTTCTAGCACTTCCTTGGACGTTTACAACAGCAACTTTTTGGGTCGTTTCTCTACCATCAACAGTAAATGGGTTGTCGAGAATTTTTGAAGTCTTTGCTTTTCTCATTTTTCCAATACGCAATTCATGAATACGTTTTGCTTGCTCTAATGTAGGGGTATCTGTTGGCATAATAGTATCTACATGGATCTCAGTATTGTTCGATAGAAATTCTATAAGATTTTCTGTTGGCATTTGCAGCCCCATGAATGGGCGAGCATGTAACTGGGGAAATTCTAGACCTTGTCTATACTCATTCCATGTATCGTGAGCTCTTGTAACATCATCTGGATGTTGTGTAATGATTCCATGGGTTATTCCTTTTGTGACATTTTCAAAGAATGACTGTTTTAAAGATCTCTTCGCACTTCCAGCTGGAAACATTGTAAAAAGAGGTAAATCCAAAGCCTCTGGAGGGACAGCACCTTCTTCATCTTTCTTAGCATCAAGTGTTGCCATAGCGAGTGCCTGCTTCTCTAGGTAGTGTGAAATATCTTCAGCATTTGCCATTGCAAAAAATCTCGGCTTTGTATCGTTGGCATGCAAAGCTGCATACTGTTTAGCCTGTAAAAAATATTTTTGGTGATTTCGTGGATTATATTCCCCAATGGCAATTTCTCGGGGGTTTTTCCTCTCCCTTGTGCCAATAAAGCCGCTGCCCTTTGGAATGATATATGACGTAACACCCAATGCATCTGCCACTTCTTGAGATACCTGACTCTGCACATTAAGAAATGTTGTATTTCCTCCAGTGCAAAGGATATCAAGCTCTTTTCCTGTCGCTTGGTTTCTCCGTGCTAGCTCTTTATCGAAAACAAAGGGTCTATCGGAATCAGTGGTTTCACCTTGTGGATTACCGTCAGTCATAGGAGTTATTACAGAGTAGGATAGGTAGGAGGACTACTCTATGACAAAACAGTATTTACTGTAAAGGGTAAAGTCTACAATATTTTGCATCTATAGAGTGATTTAACAAGATATTTATTCATTGTGTATATATATATTTATAACAGGGTTTTCTTGACGGCTTAGTTTAGAAAAGTACAATGATTGTGATATATTCTCTTGTAATAAGTATTATGGTTTCAGGAAATCTCCACATCGAAGATGAGCTACAAGTCAACACTGTTGAAGATTGTGTACGTACTGCACGAGAGCATGCCGAACCAAGGGAGCGTGTCGAAAGGACACGGATTATAGCCATAACACAAGGCATTGCTGCCGCTCTGACATTCCTATTCGGCAAGAATACACCATAAAAAGTACGGAATTCCCAATAAGAATAGTCTACGACACAATGAACCCAACTGCTGAAGTAGATTCACGAGTAGGTTAGTACAAGCTAGATACTGCCCATTTTTTAATAACGGAATAGCTGTTTTTCGTGCTACCATATAGCCCATGGATACTGCACTCAATGCATTTAAGGCAGCGTGTTCGCATATGAGCACAAAGGACAAGAAAAGAATTGTCAGTGCATACCATCTTGCTGTCAAAGCTCACGAAGGACAAAAACGCAGAGATGGTAAGCCCTATATTGAGCATCCTGTTGCGGTTGCAGAATTGCTTTGTGGTTGGGGGGCAGACAGCGATACTGTCATCGCTGGAATTTTGCATGATACTGTCGAAGACTCCTCTCTTACTATTAAGGATATAGAGGATGAATTTGGATCATCGGTAGCATCGCTTGTTGAAGGAGTAACAAAATTTACCAAGATGGACTTAATAGAAAAAGATTTATTATCTGGAGAAGTTGAAACGCTACGCAAACTATTTGAAGTGATGCGCAAAGACATTCGCGTCTTTATTATTAAAATTGCAGATAGAATTCATAATCTAAGAACTATCGAAGGATTATCTGATGAAAGACGAATTAGCTTCGCTAAAGAAAGCTTAGATGTCTATTACAAGATTGCGTATCACCTAGGAATGGGCGAGGTATGTAGAGAAATTACCAATATTTGCATACCGTATGTCTATCCAGAAAAGGCAAAAATTAGAGATCAGTTTTGGAAAGATCAGAAAAAGAGCGTGTATTCTGCTCTAAAACAGATCGATGAGTCACTTCATAGTAAAATGAAAAAGGGTCATATCGTTGATGTTCAATGTGTAAAAAGCTCACATGATATACCGCGAATAAACAATGAAGACGAGTCTGCATATAGGGCTTACTACTGCATCATTATCGCAAAAGATGAGGATAGCTGTTATAGCACGTTTAAAGCGTTGCACTCTTTGTATCATCCAGTACGTCGTAAATTTCATGACTACATAGCCTCGCCGCCAGAGTCAGGGTATAGAAGCTTACATACATCGATCATTGGCCCACATGACAAGCAGGTGCAGATCCGTATCCGTACACAGGAAATGGACATGCAAAATAGATACGGTGTATTGCAATCAGTATTTGGCTCGAAGGATAAAAATATGAAAGCATTCTCTTGGCTTGAACGTTCTGCAGATTTGGATAGGACAACACGAGAAAGCAGCGAAGCATTTTGGGACGCTCTGCAGTCAGACATTTTTCAAAAATCCATAGGGGTTGTTGTGAACGGAGAGACAGTATCAGTGCCACTCCACTCAACAGCGTTGGATGCTGTCTATTTGCAAAAAGGAGAAAACGCACATAAAACACAGGGTATTACATTAAATGGAAAGAAGGCGGATTTTGGCACAGAGTTGAATGAAGACGATGTATTGGAGGTGCAAATTCACAAGAAGCGATTAGTACAGTTTGAGTGGTTGCAGTTGGTAACAACAAAGTATGCGCGTAATCAAATTGTTGAAGCGCTAAAAGAGATTGAGCGCAGAGTTCGTTTCGAATTAGGGCAGAAATTACTCCAAAAAGAACTGGATTACTTCCAGAAGAAACTCGTCGGAGAAATTTCCAAAAATCAAAAAGATCGCATTTCGGAACATTTTCAGAGCAATAGCCTCGAAGACGTGATCGTCATGATTGGAGGGGGTGTCGTGTCGGCACGTAGTGTGGTAGAAGCAATGAGGAAAGATCAATCAGGGCAATCAAAAGAATGTAAATTCAATTTTGAGATAGCCATTCAGCCGACACATAAAGATGAAATTATTCCTCAAATTTCTACGTTGGCGAGATTGCATAATATTTCAATAGGCAATATTACGGTCTATCCAAAGCGTAGTAAAGAAATGGTAATTCTACATTTACGTGGTACAGCAAAGACAGAGGGACAATACGTAGATTTTATTGCTGCTCTCGAAAGGCACAGTTGGGTTTCAGCAATCAAGACGCTGATGACAAAAAAGCAAAAAACCGTACTTTCTACCTCATTCATAGCAGCATTTACTATGTTAGTTGCAACATATTTTACCCTGGCATATTTCGCACCTGAGTTTGCAAAACTCTCTCGAGTGTACAATTTACTCATACAGATTTGCATTATCACTCCTTCACTAATTGCAAACTTTCACCTTATGCGAAGTTTGCGCCACTTTATTGTGCAGTTGCGCGACGATCGACTGTTTCTCGTGCTGATTATGCTCATCAATATCGCAACGTGCTCACTCATCGTGTATCAGAATTTTGTGGCAAAAACCTTCGGCCTCATTTTGCCGTTTGTCTCAGTATTTATGTTCTTTATTTCCTATACTGCCTATCGATTTATTACAACAGAAAAGATATTTGCACAGATGAGGAAAGAAGAACTAACACCTCTTTCGCAGAAGGAATGGAGACTGTTAAAAAAGAAAAAGTTTGCAGGCTATGCATTTCGTTTTGCCGCAGTGATTATTTGGGGAATTCAACCGCTTTACCTGCGTTATACTCCAGCCAATCTTGTTTCTCCAATGGTGCGTGTCTTTTTTACAGGTGTTGGTGTCCTAGTCGTCACACTCGTATTTGTGGCATGCAAGAGAGTATGTATGAAAAAGAAGATAAGAAAAAAAGCAATGCTATTGCCAAAAAATATTTACTTTTACAATATTATATTCGGCTATATTCTGTTTACGTATTTTTTGAACGCCAGCCTACAGCATACAACCAGTACAAACTTTATACTGTTTAATAACTTTTCCCCTGTTATTGCCTTAATTGTTGCTGCGATATTATGGCGATCTACTATTTCCTATTTAAAGGATCCACAGAAAATGCTTTGGATTTTTCTGATATTTCTGATGGGTTCAACCGGGGCAACTATGATTATTTTAAGTAGCGTGAAGGGATATAACGGAGGATCTCCGTATGGGGACTTGCTTGGTATTTGTGCGATGATAGCGGATACATTGCTTGTCATTTCGCAAATTCGCTATATGCATCTGAATGATAAGGCATCGAGCATTGCTCTGAATTTGTATGTTTTTACAGTCTATACTCTTCTTATTGCACCGATCATGTTATGGTTTTACATCACAGGAAACCCAGTACTTATTGCACTAACAGCAACGCCTGTAATTTTTGCGATAGGCGCAGGGGTCTTAGCGGGGGTTGGACAGATATTAAACTACGAGACATTCCGCAGAATCGATGGCTTTATTGCCTACCTAATGTTTAATATTTCTATTCTGATCACGTTTGTGGTCGAAGTATTCTTCCTCGATAAATTTACACCGTCGTGGCTTTTGCTTGTTGGTGGAAGTATAGTAATAGCATCAACAATGCTTGCAGAACTTATTAATAGTCACTGTCAGAGAAAAGGACTGTAATACCATTGACATTTCAGATCGATATCATATCGCTGCACCCTTCTTCGCTAAAGTATGTGGTTACATATTAGAATGACACTATGGAAGTGCATTCAGAATGTACATCTTCACATTCCCAAAAATCTCTGTTTTTTCATCAAGAGCCTGGACCTCTTCTTTGGTAAACCAGCACATT
>JAQCIJ010000054.1 GCA_027592135.1 bacterium
ATGCCTCAACAGACCAAGGAGCGGCATTCAAGAAGAAGCAAGATGTGATTAGGCAGGCGCAGGCAAACAAGGCGTTTGCGCATTTGGCTCGATAAGCATTAAATTTAGCGGTGATTGGTAATATACGTAATACCAGTTTTATGGTATAATATATTAATGGGAGAGACAAAATCCATAGGGCATGCACTGTCTCTGGTTGGAGATAGTACGGGTGATCTTATGGCATCTCCTGTGAAGTCGCTGGTTGAAACCTTAACAGGTAACCCAACGATAGGCCCCATAACCCAGTCTACGAGGAGTCTTCTCACAAATATGGCTCTGCTTCCGGGTAGAGTATTTTGGCACGGCAGCATGGGTTTACTCAAAGGCAGCGCCAAGCTTGCATGGGCAGGAATCAAGAATTTACCGATATTCCCAGCCTGGAAGGCAGAAAGAGACGCTGTTAAGGCAAATGCAGAAGCAAAGCTCGCTACGCTTTCTGAAGGTGTATCTTCTGCAGAAAAGAAAAACGTATAGAGGATTGCAATTCAAGCCCAAATTCCGTAGAGTAGGCTGGAATTTTTCCCTAGCCTGATATGGACCTCAAAAACGTACGAAACATCGGAATCATCGCGCACATCGATGCTGGTAAAACGACAACTACAGAACGTGTGCTTTTTTACACAGGAGTCAGTTACAAGATTGGTGAGGTTCACGAAGGTGAAGCAACCATGGACTGGATGGAACAAGAGCAAGAGCGCGGTATCACGATTACTTCAGCGGCTACCCAGTGCGGCTGGAAGGCTGCTAATGCCGATGGAGAAGAGGTCGAATGCACCATTAACATTATCGATACTCCAGGGCACGTAGACTTTACTGCAGAAGTAGAGCGAAGCCTTCGTGTTCTCGATGGGGGAGTTGCGGTGTTTGATGGATCCCAAGGAGTAGAGCCTCAGTCCGAGACTGTTTGGCGCCAAGCAGATAAATATAATGTTCCGCGTATTGCCTTTATTAACAAGATGGATAAAACGGGTGGAGACTTTGCCATGTCTCTCGGTTCTATCCACGACCGTCTCTCTAAAGATGCTGTAGCAATTCAACTTCCTATTGGAAATGAAGGAGACTTTAATGGTGTAGTAGACCTTGTCAAAATGAAGGGTTATCTGTTCTCTGGAGATCACGGTAAAGATATTACAGAGGTAGAAATCCCTGAGGATATGAAGAGTGACGCTTTAGAATACCGCGCAACGCTTATGGAGAAGGTTGCAGAGTATAATGACGATCTCCTCGATGCATACCTCGAAAATGGAGCTCTTACAGATGTTCAAATAGTAAAAGGACTTCGCGCCGCAACATCTTCAAGCAAGATGTACCCAGTTCTTTGTGGAAGTTCCCTTAAAAACGTAGGAGTACAGAAAATGCTCGATGCGGTTGTCGCGTATCTTCCATCTCCTCTGGATATTCCAGCTACTACAGGTATCAACCCAGACAGCAATACGGAAGTTGTTCGAAAGCCAAGTAATGACGAACCACTCTCAGCCCTTGCCTTCAAAATTGCTACAGACCCATACGTAGGAAAGCTCACGTTTATCCGTGTGTACTCTGGAGTTCTTAAATCTGGAAGCACTATTTTAAATGCTTCTCGTGATAAAAAAGAACGTATTGGTCGTATTGTAAGGATGCACGCAAACTCCCGAGAAGAAATCCAAGAGGTGCAGGCAGGAGATATCGCTGCGGTGATCGGTCTCAAAGACACACGTACAGGAGATACCCTTTGTGATGATGGGTCACCAATACAACTCGAAAATATTACCTTTGCAGAGCCAGTTATTAGTATTGCTGTTGAACCAAAGACAAAAGCAGACCAAGAAAAAATGGGTATTGCTTTGCAAAAACTTTCCGAAGAAGATCCAACATTCCGTGTAAAGTCTGACGAAGAAACTGGTCAGGTAATTATCTCTGGAATGGGAGAACTTCACCTCGATATTATTGTGGATCGAATGTTCCGTGAATTTAAAGTAGAAACGAACGTTGGTCAGCCGCAAGTTGCCTACCGAGAAACTATTACCGAAGAAATCGACCACGAAGAGAAGTACAGTAAGCAGACAGGTGGACGTGGACAGTTTGGTCACGTGCTCTTCAAGCTTATTCCACAGGAGCCTGGAAAAGGATACGAGTTCGAAAGCACAGTGGTTGGTGGGCGTATTCCAAAAGAATTTATCTCTCCATGTGATAAGGGATTCAAAGAAGCTATGACACGCGGAATCCTAGCCGGTTACCCAGTGGTGGATGTAAAGGTAAACCTCTACGACGGGAGTTACCATGATGTGGACTCCTCTGAAATGTCCTTTAAGACGGCAGCGTCAGTTGGTTTCCGTGAAGCAGCCAAAAGAGCAAAGCCTGTTATCTTGGAGCCTATCATGAAAGTAGAAGTCGTAACTCCAGAGGAATTCCTTGGAGATGTAATGGGAGACTTAAGCTCACGTCGTGGAATGATCAAAGAGCAAACAGACCGTGGAACTGCTAAGGTTATTCATGCAGAAGTACCACTCTCTTCGATGTTTGGATATGCAACAGAGGTACGTTCTATGACACAAGGGCGAGCTAACTACAGTATGGAATTTGGTCATTACTACAAGGTTCCCAGTAACGTGGCTGAGGAAATCATTAAGAAACGTGGTGGAATGGTGACTTCTGATGAATAATTGACAAATTAATTAAAATATCGTAAAGTAACTAATAGGTGACATGGAGACCATGGTGGTCACGTTGCCTATTTGTTCTTTCTCACGGAGGGAAGCAATAGAATCTCCAAGAAAGGAGTGGCTCATGATTCTTCGGATCATCAGTCTACTGGCGAGCACGGCAATGTCTATTTTTATCGGTGTGGGCTCTTATAGTCTCTATCCCGATGCAAATCGCATTGCACTTGCAGTGACGCTCTTATGCAGTACTTTCTTCGCCATCGCGTTCGCGCAATGGTTTCGTCCGCGAGATGTGGACGTACAGGAAGACGAGTTTGTATACGTTGCAGTTGCATTTGCCACAGTCGTGTGCTGTGGATCGATGTGGCTTGCAGAGCATCAATCGCCGTTAGTGGCGAGTGTGCAAGATGTCATAGTCAGATTCTAGAGATGGAGCTCTGAGGGGGAGAATCAAGGGCCCAGCTGTTCGTTCGCGCGCAGCTGGGTTTTCTTTTTACGTTGACACTAATTGTATTAGTGTGATGACACGTTGTAACAACGTCTAGTTCTCTATACAATTCACGCATATGGGTAAACGACGTTTTAC
>JAQCIJ010000023.1 GCA_027592135.1 bacterium
TCCTCCTTTTAGTTGCGGGATCTTCTTGCTCGCTTCGTTTTGCTTTGCTCGTGCCTCTTCAACTTCGGGAATCCATTTCTTACGTTTATCATCCAATGCAAAGAATGCATCAATATCTATTGTCAGATTTTTATCCTTAGCTGCTTTCTTGTAGGCGTCTGGCCGTTGGCGTAAATCATTAAGGTCAATCATTGGATAGAGAATATCGGGATTGTCGAGGTTTTGCTACTGGAAGTGTTCACTATCTACCTCACCCCCGGCCCCTCTCCTCTTCGTGAGAACGTGTTCATTGGTACATCGTAGGATGTGATATCCCTTTTTGTCATCATGAATACCACCATCAATTTCTATTACTAAACTTTTCTCCATACACAGGAAATCAAACAGTTCCCTCTCCTTCGCAAAGGAGAGGGCTAGGGTGAGGTCGGCCAAAAAGCTATTCCTGAATACATACACTTCTACAACACAGAACGTTCTCATATGGGCATTGGGATCCAAATACCACAAGAAGTGATGCAACCCTATGTACTTGCGCGAAACTTTCATATTTCTACACTTCTGGGTAGATATAAACCCAAATAGCGGTACAATACCCCGACATGTCTGATCAGATCCCTTTCCGGCTCGTATCCAATTTTAAACCTGCTGGGGACCAACCTACGGCGATTAAAAAGCTTTTGGAAACTATCAAGGCAGGAGAGCAGCACCAGATTCTTCTGGGTGCTACAGGGACAGGAAAGACGTTTACCATTGCAAGCTGTATCCAAGAGTTGCAACGGCCAACAATCGTGCTGGCACATAACAAGACGTTAGCAGCCCAACTCTGTAGTGAGTTCCAGGCATTCTTTCCCGATAACGCCGTAAGCTACTTCGTGTCGTATTACGATTATTATCAGCCGGAGGCATATATGCCAGCGACCGATACGTACATCGAAAAAGATGCATCGATCAACGACGAAATCAACAAGTACCGTCATGCAGCTACACACAATTTGCTGACACGAAAAGATGTGATTATCGTGGCATCCGTGAGTTGTATTTACGGTTTGGGTAATGTGGCAGATTACGAAGCTCTAGCCCTTACCCTCGAGAGAGGACAACAAATACAGCGCGATAAACTCCTACGCAAACTAACAGACATTCAGTACACGCGTAGCGGTATGGAGTTTCGCCAGTCACAGTTTCATGTGCTTGGAGACACGGTAGAAATTTTCCCACCAGGAGGAGATACCGTTATTCGCATAGAGGTACCATTCGATGAAATCGAAACGATTCAAGAAGTGGATAGTTTTACGGGCGAACTTATTACCGATTTACAGAAGGTCGTAATCTTCCCCGCTGCGCACAACGTCACAACGAAAGAAAAAATCGATCAAGCCATCGATGGTATCAAGCAAGAGTTAGACGTTCGAGAAAAGCAGCTGCACGATGCAGGAGAAATTGCCAAAGCAGAACGTATCCGCACACGGACAGAGTACGATATCGAGATGATGATGGAGACGGGGTATTGCACAGGAATCGAAAACTACATGCGGTACTTAAACAACAACAGCAAACCAGATCTACCGCCAAGTACACTACTGGATTACTTCCCCGACGATTTCCTCATGTTCATCGACGAGTCGCATATCTCGGTTCCGCAAGTTGGAGGAATGTACGAAGGGAACCGCTCCCGTAAACAAACACTGATCGAGTATGGGTTCCGTCTGCCAAGTGCACACGACAACCGCCCCTTAAAGTTCGATGAATTCGAAGCGCGCACCCATCAGCGTATTTACACATCAGCAACTCCGGGTAAGTACGAGTACAAACACACAGACAAGAAAAACATTGCCGAGCAAATCATCCGTCCGACAGGACTTGTTGATCCTATCGTTACGGTAAAACCAACAAAGAATCAGATTGATGATATCACCAGAGAGCTCAATGAAACGATTGCACGTGGAGAGCGTATACTGCTGACAACGCTCACAAAAAAATCTGCAGAACAACTCGATGAATACCTTCGTGACCAAGGATATAACGTGCGGTACTTGCACAGTGATATCGATACATTCGAGCGCATAGAAATTCTGAGACTTCTGCGTACCGGAGAGATCGACATCATTGTTGGAATCAACTTGCTGCGAGAAGGACTGGATCTCCCCGAGGTCAGTTTTATTGCGATTCTCGATGCCGACAAACAAGGGTTCTTGCGTAGCCGTGATGCACTGATTCAAACCATTGGACGAGCAGCCCGTAACGTCAACGGACACGTGACGCTGTATGCCGATAAAGAAACCGATGCGATGCGCCAAGCACTGGATGAAACCAATCGTCGACGCGCTCTGCAAGAAGCGTACAACAAGAAACATGGCATCACTCCACAGACCATCATCAAAGCGATCCACGATATCGCCGATGGTGAAAAAGCTTTGGAGCTGCGCCGTCCAAAACGAGACCACACCAAGATTCCTAAAGACGAGAAGAAGCGCCTGATTGCAGAGATGGAAGCCCAGATGGCATTAGCTGCTCGTAACTACGAGTTCGAGAAAGCTGCAGACCTTCGAGATGAGATCGATCTACTAAAGAAAGAGCTGTAACTACTACCGATTCTGTTGCTCGTAGTAACAGTTCGCCCGTCTGCGACCAATTATTTTACTACAGTCATCAGGCGCTGTTGATTCACTATAGAGCCGTATTTGTTTATCGATAGCACGGTCACGAAGTTGCGCCGCACGGTCACGTCTATCCTGTGATGATTCTGTATTGTTTGCTGATCGGCTCGGTACACGGAAGATGCTGTTTCCACGTTCTGCACGGCGGATACGGCGGAGCGTAGAGTCGCGTGTACGGTCCAAACTAGGAGACTCCAGCGGGTTTGGTCGCGAAATTCCTGAATAGGGTTTCGAATCAAGATCTGCCTGAAAGCGTTTTTGATACGCTTCTCGGAGGTAGTCTTCTCTGCGATGAAACGAACTCTGCCCATCTGTTGGATTCGTAAATTGATCGATTGCTCTGCGTTCCAAAGACCGCTTATTCCGGCGGTACTTCTCTGCTTGTCCTACAGGACGACGAAAATTCCGCTGTGTAGAATCATTGGAAGAGTTCGGATCGGAACCTGCAAGAGCGTACACACTATCGACTGCTGCAAAAGAACACAGAAGAGAAAGCAGGGCGCTGCCAGCGAGGAGAATGGATCGGTTCATAAGGGAAGGTACAATGGAGTATACTCGTTGTTTGAAGAATAGCGAATTGGAATAGAATTAGAGGGGTACTCTTGTCCCTTTTGTATCAAGAAAAAAGGGACATAGAGAAACGTTTAAAGCACAAATAATACTTGACTCGAACCTAAAATATAGTAATATCACACGCTATGAAAAACGTATCCATCCTCTTTTTTGCCGCAGTACTCTCATTTACTGCAGTTATTCCAACTTCTGCAGCATATAACGGTACAGTTTCTACTGTTCGCCTTGGTGAGCACCCATTCCAAACTCGTGAACGTGAAGTGAACCGCAGAAAGCGACTACAAGAGGAAAATAAGCGCTACGGATACTTCCGGTTCGATAACCCAGCCTACCTCCACCCAATTTACGCCAAAAAAAGCACGCTACACCCGTTCTACCGCAAGGGAGGTACAAGCCAGAATATCAACGTTCGTTACGCAGGATGGCGTGGTTACCTCGATCCTATTCAGGCACATCAGCTTTCTCCTGATACGTACTGCAGCAATTTTTCCTTCGCAAAGATCGGAGGTGCTCACGGAAAACCAGTTGGTTACCAATGTTTTTAAGTAGTGCAATTCCTTTGCTTGTAACAAGGAATTGTTCATAGGTCTTGATTGATATTCGTATCACGTGATACGTTCTTTCTCCTATGAGAAAACGTTCTGTAACTGTAGTCGGGCTGTTTGTTTTTTTAGGAGTCGCACACCCTATTGTGAATGCGGCAACATATTACGAGAACGTGCATTACATTCGTAGCAGCGTAAACCCTCTTCGTACCCGCACAGCAAGTGCTCGTTACTCACCTGCCCCTAGTCAGCGTTGTTTGTATTACAACGCTCAGGGTATTTGTATGATCGAACAGTACATTGATCCGAGTAACTTTCTCTATATTCCAACCTACAGTCGCAATGATCTCTACAACGAAAGTCAGTACAGCAACAGAGACGAAGACGAAGATGACGATGAGGATTTGTATAACGACGAATACTTCGAAGAGGATGACGACGACTGGAATGCAATAGACGATGATGATAACGACGATGAAGACTATGACGATGACGTCGATTTCGATGAACTTTTTGACGACGACGACTCAGATGACGACGACGACTCAGATGACGATGACAGTAGTTCTGACGACGATGATGAAGATTCAAATGACGACGATTGATTATCCTAGTACTCCCAGCACTTGCACAGCGTGCACGTATCCTTCTGGCGTACCGGTATCCAGCCGCGTCCCCTTACATTCAAGTCCATGGATAGGAACAGAACCTAGTTGAGATTTGAGTGCATCGATCAGTCGAATTTCTTGGTATCCTGCAGCAAGCAAAGTTTCTGCAGCTCCTTGTGAGTGTGATGTATCGTATCCCACAGCAACTGTTGGTAGTACATCAAATGTCGATCGAGGAATAAGATACCGACCAACAATCCCCAAGCTACTCGGAGCATCTTTGAGTTTTGGCTTTTCTACAAGCCCTTTAATAGTCTTTAGGTTTTTGATAGTTGCGTGGTCACATTCTATGTCCACAATACCCTTATGGCATATGGCTTCCTCTGGAAGATCTTCGAGAGCTACCATTGCACCACGTTCATCTTCTGGCAGAAGGTCATATGCATCGATCAGTTGCTGCAATCCACTGCGCTCTCCGGTAAAGAGGTCATCGCCAAACAAGATGGCAACGGTGTCACTGTTTACCCAGTCTGCAGCTTGCAGTATGGCATGACCATCACCGAGCTGCTCTTCTTGGTAGACAACATGAAAGTTCGCATCATCGTATTTCTGCAGATGCTTGAGTTGTTCTAGCTTTCCGCGCTTCTCGAGTTCTGCTTCAAGTTCTGGGTGTTCGTAGAAAAATTGAGGAATCATCTCTTTCCCATGGGAGATCACAAAGCAGATATCCATGATTCCAGCATCGATACATTCGTCCACAATGCGCGCTATAATGGGCTGATTACCTATAGGTAACATCTCTTTCGGGACAGATTTTGTCCACGGAAGGAATCGAGTTCCAAGTCCCGCCACTGGTAAAATTGCTTGAGTAATAGCCATAGAGTGCAAAAAGTGTACCAGATCTTTCCTTCTACTAAAATACACATCCCGTAAAAGATCAAAATAAGTCAAAAAACTGTATATTTTTCTTTGCTTTTACGTTTTATGCAGTAAAGTTCCCGTCCTTTTACAAGGTATATCTACATCAGAATTGACTTTTAATCCAATTTTGACTACAATGATCTGATTTTCCTACTTTTACCATTATGTCTTCCAAGAAAGAAACAGCCCTAAACAAAGTACAAAACTTATACCTCATGCAGGTTGAGTTATGGAGTTTTCTTGATGGTCAATCCACGGATGCAGACAAGGTAAAGAGTGCACAGAAAACGCTCAAACAATTTACAGCTCTTCTCAAAGAAGTTGATTGGCAAGTAATGGGAGGAGAGGATGTTCTTGAGAGTTTGCAGATGATTCCTACAGAGGTAAGCGCAAAGCTGAAGAAGGCTCCCGCCAAGAAGAGGCTAGTTGCTATGAAAAAGACTACGAAAAAAGTTTCTGCAAAGAAGTCGGTGAAGAAGAAGGCAACAAAGAAATAATTACCCCTCGGAAATCCTCACAATCTTCACTTTCTCTTCTTTAGGGATAATTACTTTTAAAATAGAATCTTTCGAGAACGTTGCTTTTACTTTTTTAGGATCAATAGAAATCGGTAACGTGATACTTCGTTCAAAATTTCCCCAGAAACATTCTTGTAAGTAGTACTGATCTTTTGGGATATCGTCTGCTGGATTTCTCACTCCGCTAATAGTAAGTACTTTGTCATCTACTTCGATATCAATATCGCAGAGTTTCACTCCAGCGATTGGTGCGCGGATAATGTAATACGCATCAAACTCGTAGATATCCACAGCGATCTGCCCCGGTTGTGTGCCTGTAGGATGCACAATTGCTTCTTGCACAGGCTCTTGTTCCGCCTGCACTGGGAGTGCATCGGAAGTTAAAGAACTGAAGATACCGTGGAAGGGGGAAGGGGTCATTTCAATAAGCTTAGCGATGTAACAGGTGTTTGTGCAAATAGTAGGTCTTGCGGAAATGTCATTAGTCGTTAGTAATTAGTAATGAGTCATTGGTTACAAGGATGGTATCGACTAGTGACTAGTGACTATGTTTTCCCCTATAGTCTTCGTATGATTCACATTGCAAAACGTCACATCGGCCTCTTCCTTCGTGGCTTCTGTATGGGGGCTGCAGACATTGTGCCTGGTGTATCCGGAGGAACAATGGCCTTTATTCTTGGTATCTATGAAGAACTCATTGATGCCATCGCACTTTTTGGTAAGAAAACTTTCTGGAGTGATATCATTCACGGCCGTGTACACCATGCATTTACACTTCCCAAGTGGGGTTTCCTTATCGCCGTTGGTGCAGGAATCCTCTCTGCTGCTGCGATACTTGCCGCTCCGCTCGAGCATCTTCTCGAGACGAAACCTACTGCTCTTTGGAGTTTCTTTTTCGGACTCGTCTTCGCATCGATCTTTGTCGTTGGGGCGCGCATCAAGCAGTGGAATATCTTTAGGGTAGCTGCATTGATTATTGGGACCGTTCTTGCATACGTTCTCGTAGGACTTGTACCTGTCGATACACCAGAAGCCGCATGGTTCTTAGTGCTCTGTGGTGCCATTACGATTTGCGCCATGATATTGCCGGGAATATCAGGAGCGTTCTTACTCGTACTACTTGGTAAATATGAATTCGTTCTCTCTGCAGTAACCAATCGTGACATCGCTCCTATTGCGCTTATTGGTATAGGTGCAGTTGTTGGGTTAATACTCTTTTCCCAAGTGCTCGGGTGGTTATTTACAAAATATCATGACCGCACAGTCGCCTTACTTACGGGGTTAATGATTGGTAGTCTTCGAAAAATTTGGCCATGGAAACTCGAGGATATCAATATACTTCCCGAGTGGAACACAAGTACTACACAAATTCTTGCGATGATGCTCTTGGGAGCCGCTGTCGTAATAATTGTTGAAATCGTCGCATATCGTGGCCGAAAGAGTATTATGAATTCGTAATTCTTCTCATTTACATATGAAAAAATTTCTCATCGTCATTCTTGTTATCGCGGTCCTCGCTGGAGGATGGCTCTGGTCCAGCTATAACGGTTTTATATCTGCACGTGAAGGCGTAGATGCCTCGTGGGCTCAGGTTGAAACAACCTACCAACGTCGTGTCGACTTAATCCCCAATCTTGTTAGTACTGTAAAAGGTGCAGCCGAGTTTGAAAAAGGAACGTTCGTCGAAGTAACAGAGGCTAGAACTCGCTGGATGGGTGCAAGTTCCCGTGGAGATCAGATCTCTGCAGCTACTGGCATGGAAGGTGCTCTGTCTCGTTTGCTTCTAACGTTTGAAAACTATCCAGACTTGAAAGCGACCGCTGCCTTCCAAGATCTTATGACACAGTTAGAAGGTACAGAGAATCGTATCTCCACCGCTCGTCGTGACTTTAACGAAACGGTGCGTGGTTACAATATTCTCGTAAAGCGCTTCCCTGCAGTGCTTATTGCTGGAGCCTTTGGTTTTGGTGATGAAGAATTCTTTGAAGCGCAAGAAGGTGCCGAGGATGCTCCAGGCGTAAACTTCGAATGAGAACCTTAACCCTAGCCCTAGCCTTATTCCTAACTCTAACCCCAAATGCATACGCATTTGATGTTCCAAAGCCAGATGGCTTTGTAACAGATTCTGCAGGTATTCTTTCGGCAGAAGAGGAGCGCAGCTTAGAGATCGATTTGCAGAACTATCGCGGAGAAACCAGTAACGAAATTGCCGTATTCATTTTCTCCTCTCTCGAAGGTGAAGCGATTGCAGACTTGGCTGTAGAAGTAGGTAGAGAGTGGGGGGTAGGCTCTGCGCAGCGAGACAACGGACTACTGCTTCTCGTAGCCGTAGAAGATCGCAAACTGTTCATTGCAACAGGGTATGGGCTCGAAGGTGCTGTGCCAGACCTTGCTGCAAAGCAGATCATCGACAGAGAGATTGTTCCTCAGTTTAAAGATGGTAATTACTTTGGTGGGATCACCGCAGGGGTAGAGGCACTAAAACTTCAGATAGGGGGAGAATACGAAGCAATCGATGAGACATTTACTCCGGATGATATGCCGGGGGTTGTATGGATCCTTGTAGCAGTCATAGCGTTCTTTGTATTTTTCATGTTCTATCAGTTTTTTATTGGTGTGCTCATCACTATTTCTCCAAGCAGGTCATGGTGGGAAGGAGGATTTTTGGGAGCAATGTTTGGGTTCTTCTTTGCAGGAGTTATAGGCATGGTTGTTCTTGCTTCCATCGGTATCGCTACAGACTTTGCCGCGTCAATGTTGTTTCTCAAATACACACCATTTCGTGAGTTTCTTCTAAAACAAAAGAAGAAAAGAAAGAACAAAGAGGGTATCTGGTTTATTGGCGGTGGCGGTAGTGGCAGAGGGGGATCTTCTGGAGGAGGTGGAGGTTTTGGCGGAGGGGGTTTTGGCGGAGGGGGTGCAGGAGGCAGTTGGTAGAAGAGGATAATGGCCAGAGTCTCTATCCACTATCCACTATCCTCTTTCCACTATCCTCTCTACAATTTCAATGAATGACGATTACACACGCCCTCTTCCTTGGCCTCTTGCAAGGTATCACAGAGTTCTTGCCCATTAGCAGCTCGGGGCACCTTGTCCTCGCAGAACTCTTGTTTGGTATGCACATAGACCCGAAAGATATGCAGAGCATTAATACGCTTCTTCATGCAGGAACACTGCTCGCGTTGCTTCTGGTGTATGCGCAAGTGTGGATCAACCTAGTAATGGCCCCAGTGCGCAATGACACAGCACATTCGAAGAAACTTGTGTTACTTGTTATCGCGACAATCCCCGGGGCACTTACTGGGTTTTTCTGCGAAGACTGGATAGCCATACACTTCCAAAGTGTACTAAGTATTGGTATAGCATTTGCGGTCACTGGTGTCGTCTTAGTCCTTGGTGAAATGCACACACATAAACATCACAGCTTCCTACATCGCCTCTTACATCCAACACAACAAGAGCCACGCAAGCTCACTACGCGTTCGGTATTTCTTATTGGGTTTGCACAAGCAGCCGCACTCGTGCCGGGGCTCTCTCGCAGTGGTCTTACGATCTCTGCTGGTCGCTTGATGGGACTCGACCGTAAAGACGCACTCGACTTCTCTTTTCTTATGGCAGTGCCGATTATCGCAGGGGCATCGGTACTAGCGATACTCGATCTATTTACAGGAGAGATCACACTACCATCGCTTAATATTATGTCTATTGCTGTTTTGGCATCATTTGTTTCGAGTTTCTTCTCTATTATTTTTTTGCGAAAGTTTGTGATCAGCAGAAGTTTGGCATGGTTCACTCCATACCTATTTATCGTTTCGGCGATCGCAATTTTTCTTTCGTTGCAATAAAGTTGCACAAATAAAAATGTTTGCAACGTAAAAATAAATTCACAGACATTTTGCCCTTGAAAACAAAAAAAGAGTCAGTACAATCTACCAACCAAAGGGAAACAATTTTTTACTTTTCATTTCCACTCACACTCATGCCAGCAGCCATTCTCAAAAATAGTATTCGCAGACTCCGCTTCGAAAAATCCATGACACAAGAGGAGCTTGCATTGAGAACTGGTGTTAGTCGTCAGACCATCATGAGTATCGAACGGGGAGATACAAACCCTTCTGTTCTTCTTGCATTTAAAATCTCTGCAGCACTCGAAAATCAAATCGTAGATGTATTTGTAATGGAAGGAACACTGGTTCCTGTTTAGGCTACCATCAATCAAGAATGTAAAAAGGTGCATGCGAATGCGCCTTTTCTTTTGCCACTGCAATGCCAAGATCTTGTATAAAAATCTGCGGCTGCTTATTCCCATTCCATTCATCAATACCAATACGACCAACAATATCGAACTTCTCGTTACTGTTCCCAATATGTGCGAGCCCAAAACCGATAGATTTAATACCACAAATGCGTGCTTGCAAATGGGTCTGATCTTTTCCGCACGACCGCACGTCTTGCAGTGAGACATTACGAAACAAAAAGAGCGGCTCGGCATTTTCTTGTCCAAACGGTTCGAGCAGTTGCAGCTTTTCACAGAATGATTTGGTGATATCTTTTGCATCAAGTACTGCGTCAATGGCAATTGTTGGCACAAGAAGTTCTACATCAACATGAGTGCGAACATCTTCGATCAATCGATCGCGCAATGCAGAAAAATCTTCTAATGCAAACGTGCAACCAGCAGCTTGTGCATGACCACCAAAACTTATCAGTAGATCCGAAGCACGCCCAAGTCCTTCTGCAATGTTGTAGCACGCAGGACTTCTGAGTGAAGCAGTACAGGTTGTGCCATCAGTGTGTGCAACCAAGCTTGGTTTTCCAAAATGTTCCGTAAGTTTTCCAGCAATAAGACCAACAATACCATGCGGATATTCATCGCTTACTTCTGCAACTAACGGAGGTAGTTCCCTATTTTCATATTCGTGTACGACATGTGCAAGTAGTGCGCGGGTAATGTCTTGTCGCTTCTCATTTAACTGGTCGAGTTGTGCAATGCTATCGCCACCATCAAGTAGTGCAGACAAAGCAATGTCTGCCTCGGACATGCGACCTGCTGCATTAATACGCGGGGCGACGCAGAATGCTATGTCGGTAGAGCTTGTAGAGGTGCCCTGCTTTATACATCTTTGACGCAACTCGTAGAGCGGCCCACTCTCCAGGGCATCAAATGCTCGTAGTCCCAATTGTACGAGTGTGCGGTTACTACCGCGCAGTGGAACCAAATCTCCAACAGTACCAAGCATGGCAAGTGCAATGTCTTCATCCATCTCTTTCCATCTTCCATCTTCTAGTGCACAGATGAGTGCAAATACAACGCCAGATCCCGATGGATGTGGGAGTGGATGCCCACAAAGACTCGGATGAATACAGGCAAAGGCTTGTGGGATTTCTTCCTGAAGACTGTGATGATCAGTAATAATGACATCGATGCCTTGCTCCATCAGCATCGCTACTTCTTTTGCCGATGCAATACCGGTGTCACAGGTAATAAGTAACTGAACGTTTGTATCAATAATTTCTTGTGCGACATGAGATTTTAATCCATAGCCATCACGTACACGATGCGGGAGACGGACAAAGGCTTTTATTCCCTGTCTGCGAAAATAGCGAACAAGTTGTGCAGCAGCTGTAACACCATCACAATCGTAGTCACCAAAAATACCGATACGCTGCTTTTGTTCTACTGCTAATCGAATGCGATCCACAGATTTTTGCATATCAGGATACACCGATGGTGGTACAAGTTTTGTATCCTGCGCAATACCGCGATCTTTAAGAAGCCGCAGGAGTACGTGAGAGGCGTTGAGAGCCTCGCCGTGCGCTGGAAGGCTCCAACGTTTGCCCGTGAGAGAAAGTCTGTTCATAGGCAAGTACAATACCAAAAAATTTGTCACCGTGTGTCTTGGTACGCGTTTTCTTCTATTCTTTAGAACGTACGAACAAGTGTTTCAGATTTCTTTGCTCTACGCATTGTGTAGAACACAGACCCGAGCATGACACTAGCAGCGAGAATACTTCCAGCTCCAGTTGGGGTGAGATCATCAGCTGATGAGTGTAATACGGAGGTTCCTTGGTTCTGATTTACACGAGAGAGTAGGCGCATGGTACGAAGAAGTTCGAGGTTTGCACTCTCATTGAGACCTGCTGTAGGAGCTGCACCAAAGAGACCTTGAGGAAAGCCTCCTTGCGCACCAGCAGGCATCACATAGTATCCACCTTGTGGGAAGCCAAACTGTTGGGTAGGTTCTGGAGCTGCAGGGAGCAATGGCTCTTCTACTACTGGGTGTTGCAATTCAAATGCACGCTCCTGTTCTCTTTCACGACGTGCAGCAGACTCTCCAGATTGGAGTAATGTACGTGCTTGCGCCTCACGTGACGTAGGTGGCAAGAAAAGTTCACGGCTTAGGAGCACTTCTTCTGGGTTGAGATACGCGAGTGCAGTCGTCGGAAGGACGAGAATCGCGAGTGCCACTGAGAGTGTGAGTTTTATTGTCATCGAATTATTATACAGGAATATAAGACTTTTAACAATCATCTCCCCCACCCAGAACACAGAGGTATACCTCATGCTCATCAAATACTCCATCTCCGTCACTATCTGTAGTTCTAGGGTCATATTCACCATTATTAGGCTCGTAGATTCCATTAAGGTTCTTATCTTCTCCACGGAGGTCTTGCCCCTTATTTACCTTACAGAGACCATCACAGAGTCCATCGCGGTCTGTATCCCATTCTGTTGGATTCGTCTCTCCTGGTTCAAAGCGACCATTGCGGTTTGTATCTTCTATTCCATCAATAATTCCATCACCATCAGAGTCCCGCTTAGTGGGGTGACTGACAAGACGGAATACTTCGAGACCATCATTGATACCATCACCATCGGTATCCGGATTTTTGCTATCAGAACCAAGGGAACGCTCGAGAGAATTATTCAATCCATCACCATCGTCATCAGCACCAACGGGAATAGATTTTTCTGTCATCACGAAGCAGGTGTTTCCTCCTGTAAATATTTCGACTTGATGTCGGATGCGCGATTGTACGCGATCCTCAGTTTCGTTGAGGTCTGCAACCGTGAGATTTTTAAAAATAGAGAATGTACGTCTGCGCTCTGCAATCAGCTTCTGACGACGAAATTCTCGCTCTGCCTCCGATAGAAATAGGTCTCCTGGGAATCCTCTTTTTAGATTATTATTAGAGTCATGAATATTTTGCGGGAAGCAGTATCCCCAGTAGCGAATGGTATCTCCCCTTCGTCCAAAAAGTACCTTTCTTGAGATACGCGTAATCTCTTCTGGGATATGCACAATCACATTTCTGTCAGCAGGAATAGTAGATCCAGAGAGTACTTGCTGTGCAGTTATCGTTACCCATTCCGTTTGGCGTGTCAGGCTCTTCGGAAGTAAACGCGCTTCGAGTGATGGAGCGATGTCACCTTGAGAAAATCCGTATACGATAAGTCCAAGTAATAATGCACCTAGTACAGCAGTTGCGTGCTGAAGTGTCTTGCGTGTTGTGTGTGTATTTATTGAAACCATCATATTATTATAGCACATTTTGTTGATTAATGCCTGTTATTTAGTTTATTGTGAAATATATTGGAATACTTGGCTAGTAATAAGTGAAGAGTAACGAGAGATAAGTATGCGTATCACGCATTTCGTATCACTTATTACTTTTAATATCCACTTTCCACTTTCTACTTCAATCCACTATCCTCTTCTGGCGCTTATGTCTAAGAATTACTACGACATCCTCGGAATAGAAAAATCTGCCTCAGAAACAGATATCAAGCAGGCGTACAGAAAGCTTTCAAAGCAGTGGCACCCCGATAAGCACAAAGGAGATAAGACAGCAGAGAGTAAGTTTAAAGAGATTAACGAAGCGTATGAGGTGATTGGTAATCCTAAACGTCGCCAGCAATACGATG
Organism: bacterium; assembly: GCA_027592135.1. Classification (GTDB taxonomy): domain Bacteria; phylum Patescibacteriota; class Gracilibacteria; order Peribacterales; family Peribacteraceae; genus UBA2170. Next base: position 13,750 of record JAQCIJ010000023.1, read on the forward strand.
CATATGGTAGTGCTGGAGGGCCTGGTGGTGGAGGAGGCCAAGGATTTGGCGGGTTTGATTTCTCGGGGTTTCAACAGGGTGACATGGGAGACTTAGGGGACATCTTCTCCAGTTTCTTCGGAGGAGGTGCAGGAGGAAGAGGTCGTCAGTCTAATAATAGAGGGTCCGATTTACAGGTGCGTATCTCTATTGAATTTGCAGAGGTGGTAAGCGGTGCAAGCAAAAATATCGCGATAGAAAAAATAGTTTCCTGCAAAGATTGTAGTGGGACAGGTGCGCAAGGAGGTTCGGTAAAAACCTGCTCAGATTGTAGTGGAACAGGGCAAGTGACACGAACTGCACAATCATTTTTTGGCGTCGTACAGCAGTCTGTGCAATGTGAGAAGTGTAAGGGGTCTGGGAAAATCCCCGAAAAACCCTGCAGTACCTGTAGTGGAGAAGGTGTAAAACGCGAGAAGACCGAACTGAATTTAGATATCCCACCCGGCATAGACGACGGACAAACGTTAAGAGTATCCGGACAAGGAAATGCGGGTAAACAAGGAGGAAAAGCGGGAGATTTATATGTGATTGTTCACGTGATAACCGATAACCGATTTATGCGTGACGGAAATGATATTCGATCCGACGTGCATATCTCTGTCGTGGATGCTGTGCTCGGAACAGAAATTTCGGTTCCGACAGTACATGGTAATGTCACTCTCAAAATCCCTGCGGGAACGCAAGCCGCGCAAGTAATGCGACTAAAATCAAAAGGTGTTCCACAGCTTAATTCCTCAAGACTTGGAGATCATTTTGTTACGGTACGGGTTGATGTGCCGAAAAAGCTTACGAGGGAGCAGAAGAAGTTATTTGAAGAGTTAAAAAAAGTGGATAGAGGATGATAGCCGACCTCACCCTACCCCTCTCCTTTGCGAAGGAGAGGGAACTGTTTGGACTCCGGTAGCTGTATCAAATTATCTATCTTCATTTTTTACTCGTACTACTTTGTATTGCTTGCAAAGGAAATCAACGATGTGTGGTCCAATATTCACTTGGCGACGGAACTTCAATCCATTGAATTTTTTATTTCTCAATCTATCCCAAAGTATTGTTTCTGTGGGAGTCATTGAACGCCTCAATTTCTTCGTAAATCTACATTTACGCATTTTATAAAATTGATACTGAGATTTTTTATTGCCCCCCTCTCCTCCGAAGAGGAGAGGGGTCGGGGGTGAGGTTTTTTTATATATCCAAGTTCGCCAACCCATCATCTTCACTCTCGACAATAACCGGAGCAAGTTCTTCTCCATCATTATTGTTCTTCGATTCATTTTTGAGTTTTAAGACCACCTGACGGTAGTCTCCATCTCCACTACTTTCTGTTGTAAGGTCGGAGAGCTCTGGAGTGTTGGCAACATGCAAGTGCACAATGCGACGGAAGTATGGGCTCATAGGTGCAAGTGCTACACGGCTTCCTGTACGGCGAACAAAGTCTGCTTTTGCAGAGGCAATTTTCTTTACCTTTTCTTCTTGAGAGGCGCGATATCCATCGACATCCAAAACCAAAAATGGGCTGCGATCCAACTTCTCTTTCTGGCGAATAATAGATTTTGCGAGATGCTGGATAGAATTGAGTGTCTCACCATGCCAACCAATGATGCGACTAGGCAAAGAGGAGGCAATTTCTGCGTGCGTCATATCCTCTCGCTCTTCCACAGAAATACCATCAAAAGGAAGTCCCAGCTCAGTAAGCAGTGTGCCGACGGTTTCTTCGATAAGCTTAGCGTCCATATTGACCCAAAGAATAGCGAGACTATAGCTGGAAGAGAAGTAAAATAACGGCAAAAAGCCCCCATGTCTCCATAGAGGCTTTTACAAATCGTATTGCAAGCTCTTAACTACGAACAGCGTCCTTAAGAGTCTTACCAGCTTTGAAGGATGGAACCCTCATTGCAGGGATAGAGATACGCTGAGTGGGGTTGCGTGGGTTTACCCCAGTGCGCGCAGCGCGGTTAGAAACCTTGAAGGTTCCGAAACCAGTGATGGTAACAGAATTACCCTTCTTCAGTTCTTTTGTTACCAGTGTAACAAGTGCATCAAGTGATGCAGCAGCAGAGCGCTTGGTAATACCAGCAGCATCTGCGATGGCGTTAATGATATCCTGTTTGGACATAGGATAAAGGGGAAAGATGTAACTCAAGTAAAAGTTTACGTCTGCGCTTAGCTAACGCAAGCCAAAAATACACGGTCTAGAAAAAAAGTGCACGTAAAAAGCCACTTTAATGGCTAACTCTTGCCAAAAATACTTGAATAACAAAGATGATCAATGTGGAAAGTAATCTTTACTCTCACACAATGTTTTTACTTGCAAAGCAAGTCGTAGAGCGGCATTTGAGCAATAAGTGATGGGCACTCATCACGCATCGCTCATCACTTCTTACTCTGTTCCTTTGACAACACCCCACTCCCACATCTACGCTTCGCCTCATGTCACAGTTAGTAATCGTCGAGTCTCCAACGAAGGCAAAAACTATCAAGAAATTTTTAGGAAAAGAGTACAACGTTCTTGCGAGCATGGGGCATATCCGTGATCTCCCAAGTTCGGGTCTTGCTGTAGATACGGATGGAGATTTTGAACCAGACTACGAAATCCCAGATGAAAAAAAAGCGACTGTGGCAGCACTTAAAAAGGCACTCAAAGAAGCAGATGGTCTCCTAATCGCAACTGATGAAGATCGCGAAGGAGAAGCCATAGGGTGGCACCTTATCCAAGCGCTGAAGCCAAAAAAAGAGCAAAAGGTGCAGCGCATCGTGTTTCATGAGATTACCAAGTCTGCCATCGATGCTGCAGTCGCTAACCCTCGAGAGATCGATATCAAGCTTGTAGAAGCACAGCAAGCACGTCGTATTTTGGACCGTCTTGTCGGATACACCTTGTCACCGTTCCTCTGGAAAACAGTCTATCGCGGACTCTCCGCAGGACGTGTACAGTCTGTTACTGTTCGTATTATTGTCGATCGCGAACGAGAGATTCAGGCGTTTAATGCGGAGGAGTACTGGACAATAGATGCGCAGCTTCTCAAAGAAAATGACGAAACATTTACTGCAAGTCTTCGACAGAAAGATGGCAAGAAGTTTGTTCCAACGTCACAAAAAGAGTCCGACCAAGTGCTCAAAGACATCGATGGAAAAGATTGGGCAGTAGCGGAGATCGAAGAAAAAGAACTGAAGAAAAATCCTCCAGCACCATTTACTACTTCTACATTGCAACAAGAAGCCGGTCGCAAACTTGGATTCTCCGTTAAGCAAACCATGGTGGTAGCGCAGCAACTCTACGAGGGAATGAGTCTTGGTAAAGGAGAAGAGACCACAGGTCTTATCACCTACATGCGTACAGATAGCGTAAGCCTGAGCGAAAAAGCACTTGCTGATGCCAAAGATACCATCGCAAGTCAGTTTGGTCGTGAGTACGTGTTATCCACTCCACGTCTCTATAAAACCAAGAGCAAAGGAGCACAAGAAGCGCACGAAGCTATTCGTCCTACAGAGATGTCTCGCACACCTGCGTCACTCAAAGATGTTCTCGACCATCAGCAACTAAAACTTTACACACTTATCTGGAACCGTACGATGGCTACCCAGATGGCTGCTGCAGAACTTAAAAGAGTAGGGGCAGATATTGCCGTTGATACATACACATTCCGCGCGACAGGGCAGACCGTTCTCTTCGATGGATACTACCGCGCGTATACAGAAAGCACCGATGCATCACAGGACCAGCACCGTAAAGATGACGAAGAAGGAAGCGAACAAAGTGGAGACAAATTCCTCCCACAGCTCATTCAGGGGGAAGCGCTTAAACAAGAGGAAATTATACCAGAGCAGCACTTTACAAAGCCACCACCACGGTACACAGAAGCGAGTCTTGTTAAAAAACTGGAGGACGAAGGTATCGGTCGACCGAGTACATACGCACCAACTATTTCTACCGTGCAGCAGCGTGGATACATTCGTAAAGAAAACAAACAACTTGCTCCAGAAGATGTTGCATTCACCGTTACCGACCTTCTTATCGAACACTTTACGGATATCGTCACACTAAAGTTTACCGCAAATATGGAAGATAAGCTCGATGCAATCGCCGAAGGAAAAGAAGATCGCACAAGCTTCCTCAAAGGTTTTTATATCCCTTTTAAAGCGCTCGTTGATAGCAAAGGAAAAGAAATAAAAAAAGAAGATGTACTGAAAGAAAAAGTACTGGGAGTCGATAAAGAAACCGGTCTTAATATTGTTGTTCTTACTGGTCGATTTGGGCCGTATATTCAGGTCGGTACTCCTGCAGATGTTAAAGAAGGAAAGATCAAAGGGAAGCCAAAAAGCTCGAGCCTTGCTACCGGTATGACCAAAGAAACCGTGACCCTCGAAGATGCTATCGCACTGCTGAGTTTTCCTCGCACACTGACACAAAAAGATGGAGAAGATATGACCGTAAACAGAGGTCGCTACGGCCCGTACATCAAGTGGGGAAAAGTTACCGTGACACTCCCAGAAGACGTCGACCCTATAACAGTAGACCTTGCACAAGCGCTGGAACTTATTGCGACGGCGAAAGACCGGAAGAAAAAAGAGGCAGAGCCTATCAAGGTTCTTGGGGAAGATCCAAATACAAAAGGAAAAGTAGAGGTAAAGGCTGGTCGCTATGGCCCGTATATTACGGATGGCATCACGAATGTCTCTGTACCGAAGCGTTTTGTTCCAGAGGATCTCGATCTCGTTACGTGTTGTGAATTACTCGAGAAAAAGCGTACTGCACCACCAAGGAAAGGAGGGGCATGGGGAGCAAAGGCGAAGGCGAAACCGAAGACCAAGGCTAAGAGATAGTATTGACTTTTATAGGTGAATAATATACTATATTTACATCTTTTCACCTATAAAATGCATAGAACCACTCTAAAAAACATAGAACTGCTTAAAACCCGCTTTGATGAGCGTAAAACAGGAAAAGAGTCCCTTCTTACCCTCTTAGAGGAGGCAGAGCTCCCAGAGCTTGTCTTTAACTCTAATGCGATAGAGAACTCTACGCTCACACTTGATGAAACCGAGCAGATCCTCGAGCATCAGATCTTGCCACCCAATAGCTCGCAGCGAGAGGTCTTTGAGGCGATCAACCTTGGAAAGGTAAATGAATACCTAAGTGCGAAGCTCGCAAAGAACGCAGTACTCACCAAAGAGATGATATTGCTTGTTCACGGTACGTTACTCAGTCACATCAACGATGAGTTTGCTGGATGCTTTCGTAAATCCAAAGAGTACGTGCGTGTTGGAAAGCACATTGCACCGCCCCCCGAAAAACTCCCGAGCCTCATGGATAATCTCATGGCAGACTTCGCTGATGATTCCGAACACATTCTTGATAGAATCATATTGTTTCATCTCGCGTTCGAACACATTCACCCGTTCCTCGATGGTAACGGTCGTGTGGGTAGAGCACTCTTAAACTTCCAGTTAAAAATGATTGGATATCCTCCAGTTATCATTCGTAATAAAGAGAAAAAAGACTACTACACAGCCCTGCAGCGATACGATGATAAAGGCGACACAAAGCCATTTGAGCACATTTTTGCGCTGCACGTAAAAGAGAGTTTTCATAAGCGCCTAGCATATCTAGAAGGTGATGATATTGTGCCACTAAGTATGATAGGTAAAGATCATCCGAAACATTCTTCGCAAGCTATTGCTAACGCTGCAAAAAAACAATCCCTCGCCGCATTTAGAGAACGTGGCAGATGGAAAGTAGGGAAGAAGGGGTTTGCAGAGTGGGAGAAAAGCCATGAACATTGTGCGTAAACTTTTACGCCCCATGCTCCCCATCCTCACAATCACACTCCGTAAGTGGTTCGCCGTACTTATCGCAAGTCTCCGCT
>JAQCIJ010000024.1 GCA_027592135.1 bacterium
TTCTCCACCGCAGTGGAGAAGGGTTGGGGGATGAGGTCGTTAGCGCAAAAAAGCCTACAGAGTTAGTGAGCAATTACACTTCGGACTATCTATACTTGTCACGTGATTCAATTTACTGTCACTACCGCTAAGACTCGCTGCACCACTAAGGTGTTGGTAGGGCGGTAGTACAGAGAAAATACTTAACTAATTCTCCCGCCCTCTCAATATAGAAGGCGTTTTTGTTCATTTACATCACTTTTCGTTCCCACCTCAAACAGGGTGGCCTGAAGGCTCAATATTTACAACAAGCCTCTAGTCCTCCCTGTTGGACCCCCAAACTTTTACCGTAAGGAGTACTGAACATGCTACACGACTTCTATGACCGTTACAGCTTTTTAAGCCCCGAACCACGACCTGAGTATCCTGCTCTCCCGATCGAAGTTCGTCTTAAACGGTGGTTTGAAAAATCCGCAAAGCGCTCTGCGTTTATGCGGGACAGTAAAACGCAAACCCACATGACTCTTCGAAAGGGCATTGCTACCACAATTGGGCTGAAATCTGCACGCGTCACTATCGAACAACGCGGAAACTCTGTCGTTCTGTTGTCTTCCGAGCGGAATAGCCCATTGGCTGAACTCTCGACCACGTCTACTGCACCAGTAATGACACAACAACCAGATTATCACGAGAATTTCCTACGAGGCGCCCCTGACACTGGTGATTCTTCACCTGAACATATCGGGCTTACCTCACCACACATCTCGAGAGATCCGCGCAAAGACTAACTACTCCCTTTCGTTTTCCTTTGGTCCAACATGGGAACGGAATTCCACCGAAAAAGGCCTTACAGACGTGTAAGGCCTTTTTCTAGATATTCACTTGCATATGATATTTTCTTAGCTATCATAGGCAGGTAATGCAACGCATGAGCACACAGCTCGGCCTCCTCCTTCTACTCCTCCTTATGGCGGAAGAGCGGCTGCGTGCATAAATTAGATAGATAAACAGTACGAGCCTCTCTTCCACGGAGCGGCGAGGTTTTTGTATTTCTTTTTAATTATAACCATGAATACTAAAGAAACAGTCACAGAGCCATATGCAGATATCTCTATAAATGATGTTACCTTGCGCGACGGTGAACAAGCACCGGGAAACAGTATGTCTACCGAACAGAAAATTCTGATAGCCAGACAGCTTGTTAAAATGGGTGTAAACGGTATTGAGGCCGGCTTTGCAATTGCTTCGAAAGGAGACTTTGAATCCGTGCGTCAGATTGCATATGAAGTAGGCAATATTAAGCTACCAAACAAAGATGCATACCCGCGCATTTCCAGCCTTGCTCGTCTGAATATGGGAGATATTGAACGTGCCACCGAAGCCGTACGGGGTGCACCGAACCCCGGTCTGCACACATTTATTTCCACATCGGAAATACAGTCGGTAAAATTTGGAGATGCCATTAGAAGAAAAGGGGGAACACCGGGCAGCATGCGCGATTTGGTTGATAAGGTTATTGTGCCCGGAATCGAAGAAGGTATGAGCTACATACGAAAAACCAACCCCAATATTATCATTCAGTTTTCCCCGGAAGACTGGACACGTACAGACGAACACGTCTCCGACGATGTTATTCTTGCAGCTGCGGCAAACGGTACGAAGGTGATAAACTTACCGGACACGGTCGGCATTGGTATTCCACGAATAATCGGAAAGCGCGTTAAGCATGTTCGTAAAGTACTGGATGAAAATGGCTACAACGATGTGGTCATCTCATGGCATGGCCATAACGATACGGGCCTAGGTATCGCAAATGCGATGGAAGCACTGTACGGCGGAGCACGTCAGTTCGAACCTACCATTCTGGGCATAGGCGAACGAACGGGTAATTTTTCGTTCGAAGGATTTGTAGCAGCAATGGACGCGAGTATTGCCGAACACGAAGAAATTATCGGAATGAAAATTATGGACGGATTGGTACGCGGTGAACTTATGAACACCGCTCGACTGGTTTCGAATATCATAGAAATGCCAATTCCTCGGGAGCATCCTATTGCCGGTGAAAATGCATTCGCGCATGAATCCGGTATTCATGTACACGGACAGTTGCTTGACAACTTATATGAAGTATTGGAACCGAAAAAATACGGAACAGAAAGCAAAAATGTCATTGGTAAACACTCCGGTTGGCACGGACTGCGCGATGAGTTCAATCGACTCAACGTACCGTACGACGAAAAAGATCGCAATGATTTTACATCGGCGTTAGCGGATTCAGCGGATCGCACTATGAGAAGAAAAGGTTTTTCCACAGACGAATTAATGCAAAGTGTGTATTACCCAACTGTCGAAAGAATAACCGGTGGCACCTATGTAAAGGACATCGTAGAAATTGAGTCGCAAGACGGTTGTATCTGTGTACGTATTATCACCAGAGAAGGCACAGATGTTATTGGCAAAGCATCGAATCCTGCGATGAGTATTATCGATGCGATAGTCCAAGGAATGAAATGTATTATTCCAAACGTCAATATTCCTGCGAATGGCTTCAGTGTTAAAACAATGGGAACCGATTCATCTGCCGTTGCTCGCGCACGTGTCACCATTCATAACGACCAAACGGTGACGCGATCCGCCGATGACAGCAATACGTCTCGTGCCGAACAAAAAGCACTGATAGCGGCATTTAACAGTTTGTACGCTATCGATGAATATGTAAAAAGAATGCAAAAGGAGGTACAAGCATAAGCACTGGACCGGCGCTACCAAGAATCATAAGCAGGTAGCGCCGCTTTTCGGTTGCATAAAATGAAAAACATACTTAGCATAGCGCCAATGCAGCACTTCGCATCCAAGACTAAGATGATGAAGAAGACCCCCCTTATGGGAAGGTAAGCTGCTCGTATCTCACAATTTACAGCCCCTTCTCACCTCAGGGGCTCTTTTTTTATCTCCTCTATTATGAATACCGCACAACTCTCACCATCAACTACTGCAAAATCAGCAGACGCAAATTATGTTTCACCTGCATTACCACCAGAATCGCAAAGAATTGATGGCGATATTCAGGAACACCGTGGAATATACTTCTTTATTATTGCTCACTATTGCGATAATAATGTGGACTTTATACGAGCGCATCTCCGTGCAGCAGAGGTAACTCACAATGGAATTTTTTGGCCTACTCGACATGACATTTCAGGTGTAGTCATCCCATGGCTTACTCTTACGCAAGAAACAGTAAATGAGGCACGCGCAAAACTCCGAGAACTTGGATTTGAGATTCGTGAGGAGTACCAAGTGGTTGCTACAAATTAATAATGGCTGGCATTCTACCAATGATGGCGTTGCCATGTACCCGAGCCCCGCAGGGCGAGTGGTTCATGGCTGGGGCTGGTGGATGATTTTAGAAAAATCATACCAAATAACTATTCTTTAGGCATTGTACTAAGCCTCATATCACGGGGATTCTTCCCCTCATATTCTTGATAGTATTTGTACTTCAACCCGCATTTCTTAGCCGCTTCTTCCTGCGTTAATCCACGTTCTAAACAGAGTTCTTTTATGCGTTTTGCCAGTTTGGTTGCTGTTGCTGTAGCGAATCCCTGAGCATCAATCTTAAAGTTGTTTTCCCTTTCGCAGTCTTAAAGTACTTTTCTCTTCGAAGCGCATCGTCTTTGGATCTGTGACCTTCGAAGTAGATCATTTCCACAGGCAATCTCTTTGCGGTGGACACATTTTCTCCACGCTGATGTTGTTGTAAACGTCTTTTAAGATTATTGGTTGACCCGCTGTAAAACTGCTTATCTTTCAAGCTACGCAGCACATAGACATACCAAAATGACATAGGTCTGGCATTATACTTCATTATCTGCCCATGTACCAGTCGCTCCGCTCCGGTACAGGGCATGAACCTCTCGCAGTGCCGTTATTCTACCAATGATGGCGTTGCCATGTACCCGAGCCCCGCAGGGCGAGTGGTTCATGGCTGGGGCGGAGGGATTCGAACCCCCGATACTGGTACCAGAAACCAGTGCCTTACCACTTGGCGACGCCCCAATGTGCTATACCGACATACATTACGGTAATTTCGCTTTAGTTCAACCTATAATTCGTCGACTTAACGCTTGTCTTACCGATATCTACCCACCCAAGAGTTGTTTGCCCGTCTGTCCATGTAATAGTTCCGGTAACACCGGGATTACTGAGGTTCGGCAGAGTTGCCTGTAAAATACTCACACCAGGAGATACCTGAGACACTGTAACTGTTCCGTGCAATGCAAGCTCTACACTGTCACCTCGAGAGGCAATAGAGCTCATTGCAGACGTATCGAGATTGTCACACGTAACGGTAATCGTTCCTGTTACTCCACTTGCGGTACATGCTGCAATCGTTCCAGAATTTTGCGTATTAAAGAGATAAAATGAACCGACATCAAACGTCATATTTACCGCACTTACGGTAAAGACCAGTTTTGAAATTTCTACTGCGTTATATCCACCAGAAGAGTTTTCATGGTCTGCTGCGAAAAAGGCAAACTTTGCAAACGTCATTCCCCCTGTGGTGATAAGCGAATTATCTGGGTCGGTATTGGTATTGGTAATATCAATGATTTTAGCCAAGACTATTGTATTCGTAGCTCCTGTAATCGCACTGTTTACTGCTGGAGACTGCGTACCGATAAACACCTCTCCATCTCCAGAGGCGTTGTTATCGTTTTGTAGCAACTGCTGACCAGAGTAATACCCTTCGGCTGAGATTGCGACGTTACCACTTGTTATCGCACTCATAACGAGCGTTACAGTCTCACCAGAAACAGCACCTGTATCATCAGACTTTATTACCGCCTTAACAACAATATTTTTCTCGCCATTTTGTGGAATAATAACATCGCTATCACTACAAAATCTTCCTGTGACTACCGTCCCACAATTCACCCCTCTTCCTGTCGCAAACGGTGACGAGTTATTGGATTCAAAAAACAGTAAACGATCTATACTACTAGGTACACCTTCTATCGCGATATTCTTCACTTTGACATCCTCTGCATCTGATCGAAATTGCAGTAGAAGCAACGATGGTGTTTGCGTGCTTGCAATGATTTGCCGACTACCAAGTGGAACAGAGTCTTTAGACACAAAGAGGTTTCCCTGTGTACGAATAATAACTGCTTGGTCATTATCGGTAATTACCGATACCCAACAAATAGACTCTAGTGTGCAATCAGCATCATTCAATTTGATTCCAGTAACATCTTCTCCATCTATTTTATCCACTCCTTCGACAAAGTCTGGTTGTGTTATATCAAATCCAACTGCAATACTACTAGCCGATAGTGATGTATCAATATCTGACCACAGTTCTATAGCGATGTATGCACCATCTTTTACGAGAATATTTAGGTTTGCAAACGTAAGCGTTTCACCACTTGGCGTTGCACGCCCAAAGAGCGTTTCTACTATTCCATCTCCATCACTATCGATAATAAGGCGGTAGTGTTCAGCAAACTCCAAAGAACCTACCGTGCTTTTAAACTTTAACGTAGTGATATATACATCTTGCCTACCGGCAATTGCTGTAAACTTAAAAAGTGGAACATCGAGATTCCCTGATGCTTGTGCATTACTGGATATGGGTTGTTGTTCCAAGCGCAATGCCCCATGACGAATCGGCTCTGCAACAAGAATACATATTCTACTACACCCATCTCCATCCGCAGTATTTCCGTCGTCACATTGTTCTGTACCTTCTCGTACACCATTTCCACATACAGAAATCCTTGTAGGAAGAGCAACCTGAACATGTTGTATCCCCTCTTGGTTCGGTACATCGCCAGTAAGCGAAGCAATAGGTTCTCCTATCATCGTCAGGAGTAATGCCATTTCCCCACGTGTGAGCTGATAGTCTGGTGTAAAAGGAAACCTACGAAAGATTCCAAGGGGTGCAGCAGCATCCATATACCGTTGATACCACGGTGTATTTGGTTTATCGGCACTAAGTGTTACCTTCCATGCTTCAAAACTCATTTTTAATGCTTCTGCAAGAATGATCGTATCTTCTCCACGAAACGATCCATCAGGATGGCCATGAATAACTCCCAACATCTTTGCGGTACACGCATACGCCCAGTACCACTCGTAGTTCTCTTTAAAATCTGTAAAGCACCGACCGCTTCCCCCTTGATACGCTTGTGCTCCATATACCGAGAGCATCAACAGCTTTAAAAACTCTGCACGGTTAATTGCCTTGTACGGACGAAAAGATCCATCAGGGTATCCATTAACTATTCCGCGTGCTTCTAACAGTTCCACAGAACTTTTAAATTCATAGTGTTCGATGTCTGTTAATGCAGCATGAACAGTATTTGGTGCAAGTAAAACAATTACCAACGCAATTGAAGATAGAAGATTGAAGACAGAAGATTTAGCTTTCACCAAAAAAGTATACATCTAATTACGAATAACTCATTGCTAATTACTCATTGCTTTACCCTGGCTCTGGTGTTGTCTCCTCATCAGAAACTTCTTGCTGTGCCTCTTCTCGTTGTATAAGGGTATCTGCATCCAGTGTCTCATGTGCATTTTGCACTTGTGCCTCCTCACGTTCTTTGAGAGACTTTGTCTTTGGTGCACTGCTTTTTTCCTCTGTCGCCTCCGCATCTTCTTCTCTCCTCTTCTTCTCTTCATCTTGCTTACCCGCAAGTTGACTCTTGAGACTTTGTAAATTTACCTGCGAAGCAAGCTCTGCTTTTTGCATATCCTGTTGCTTTTCCATTCCTACATTTTCTTTGATCTGTTTTTTTAATTCCTCTTTCTTCCCGCCATCTGCACGATCGAACCTCCTACGAGAAGAGGAGGAAGATGGTGCGTCTTTGTCGTCTTTTAGGCTCATATACCTAGTATACGTTATTTGTGATATGTATGGTACCCGCGGAGGGACTCGAACCCACAACCCTCGGTTCCGAAGACCGATGCTCTATCCAATTGAGCCACGCGGGCACTGCCCTATTATATCCGTATCTACAGCAAAAAACATTAAAAAACACCCACCTCTTTTGAAGGCGGGTATTTGATCACGCGACAAGATCTTGTAGCGATATACTATTTGCGCTTTGTAGCTTTCTTGCGCTTTGTAGCTGTCTTACGCTTAGCTACTTTCTTAGCTGGCTTACGCTTAGCTGGTGCCTTTTTCTTGGCAGCAACCTTACGCTTCGCTGGCTTCTTAGCAGCTGTCTTACGCTTAACAGCTTTTTTAGCTGGCTTACGCTTAGCTGGTGCCTTTTTGGCAGCAACCTTACGCTTCGCTGGCTTACGCTTTGTCGCTGCTTTTTTGCGAACTGGCATAGCACGGGTGGGTAATAAATAAGAAGGGTTGTCTACTATGTTACGTGGTAATAATTTTTCTGGAAGTTCTTTCGTAAAGCGTAAATATTGTTTTATGTTTTTGTGTAAAAACTGTTTTTTTTTCGAATGTTCCTTTTTTGTTTAGAAGTAGAGAAAAACTCGCAACATTTTTGTTGCAAAAAAAACAGTTAAAAAACCAAAAAATGTGTTCAACTTTTTGGGCATTCTACTAACGAATAGATGAAATATGCTCCTAAGTTATCACGTTCGTGTTTTTTGCATGTGTATTGGGATAGTTTAAAACGATCTGTTATGCACTTTGTTACAGCAACATATGACCCATCTTTTCTTTTTTTGTTTGTAAATATTTTTTTTGTTTCTCGCTTTTTATTTCTACCTGCAATGGAACTTGTTCGATTAAATGCAAACCGTATCCTTCGAGTCCAACAACTTTTTTTGGATTGTTTGTCATCAAAAGAATATGACCGACACCGCAGTCTTTTAAAATCTGTGCACCGATTCCATACGTTCGTAAATCCATAGGGAACCCGAGCTTCTCATTTGCCTCTACAGTATCCAATCCTTGTTGCTGTAAGTTGTACGCTTTAATTTTATTGGTAAGGCCTATACCTCTTCCTTCTTGGCGCATATACACAACAACACCAGAACCCCATGCTTCAATCTGTTGCATAGCCGCCTGTAACTGATCCCCACAATCACAATGTAACGAACCAAATGCATCACCTGTTAGACATTCACTGTGTACACGAACAAGTGTGGGGTTAAGCTGTTTAATGTTTCCTTTTATGAGTGCAACGTGTTCTGTATTATGAATTGTTTCTTTATATACACGCAATGTCCAGTCCCCTGTTTGCGTTTCTAACTGAGACTCTGCCTCTTTGCGAATACATGTTTCATTTTTTCTGCGGTACGCAATTACGTCGGCAATCGAAATTATAGGAATAGAATGTTGCTCTCCAAACTTTTGTAGCTCAGGAGTACGCATCATTGTCCCGTCTTCGTGCATCAGTTCTGATATCACTGCACCTTTACTCAAGCCCGCAAGCTTACAAAGGTCTACAGATGCCTCTGTGTGCCCTGCGCGCACGAGAACGCCACCATCTTCCGCACGTAACGGAAACACGTGTCCTGGACGATTGAGGTCTGCAGGCACTGCGACAGGATTAATTGCAGCAGCAATTGTTGTCGCACGATCTTTTGCAGAAATTCCTGTTGTCACATTTTTTGCTGCCTCGATACTTTCGGTAAACGGTGTACCGCGTGCAGAAGTATTACGGGCAACCATCGGCGGAAGCTCGAGTGTATCTGCAATTGTATTACTTAAAGAAAGACATACCACTCCTCCAGTGTGACGAATAAAAAACGCCATCTTCTCTGTTGTCATATGCTGCGCAGCCACTACTAAGTCTCCTTCGTTTTCACGTTGTTCATCATCTACGACAATGATCATTTTTCCTTGCCGTAGAGCTTCGAGAGCATCGGGGATTGGTGCAAAATTAGACATATGCACACTGTATACTCCGTCGACTCTCAAAAAAAGAAGTTTGGAAGGTTTAAACGTATAAAACCTAACAAACTTTCCGTCTATTTATTCAATTTAATCGTATACGTCTGCTGGGCATTTAAAGGCGCTTTACGGCCAATTGCAACGTAATATGTTCCTGGAGGATAGACAAAGCCTTGGTTGCACTGAGGACCAGAGAAGCTAGCGAGATCCACGTCGCTCATGGCGTACACAATACAGCGGAGCTCTGTAGGATTTGCCACATTCACTGTGAGGTGCTGTTGTGAGGTAAGGGAGAATGTATACCAATCTTCAAGATCAGAAGCTCCGAGGATATCTGTACGTTCTGCATTAGCATCAAGTTGACGTGCATTACGGAATCCATCGTTACCATCACCCGTACCCTCAACTGCCTTTACCATAAATGTTGTGTCTTTTTGCGATGGCTGTACCTGTACTTGATATGTACCCGGGTTAAGCGTTGCATTGATGTGACAATTTTTTCCTTCTTCGAACCCGAGGAAATACTCATCAGAGAAACCAGAGTCTTCTACAAGATACAATCTGCACGTAATGCCTCCTGGCTGACCAGATTGTAAATTTGCATCGATCTTTACGGTCTTTGCACTACTCACTTCGAACTTATAGGAAACTGACTGTTTAAGAACAAACTTTCCAGATCGGTCGAATGGTAGTGACTCCTCCATTACCCCTGTAACAGAGTCGTTGCTGTCACTATCATCGGTATCACTGGTACTGGTATCTGTTGGTGATGTCGTATCTACAGCAGCACTACTATAGGAAGAAGACCTTGCTTCTCTACTGTAACTGCTTTGTCCTTGATTTCGTTGCACCATCAAATCTGCATGCAATGCATTATAGATGTATGCAGCAGCTTCGCCACGCTTTAGTGAGTCTTGTGGTCCAAAGTGTGCGCCGGTTTGTCCAGGTATTGGCAAGACACGTGTGTTATAAGCAGTAAGGAGGTACTGGGTGTACCATGCAGACAATGAAACGTCTGCGAAGTTTACGATCTCTCGGTTGTCATCAGTAATCACTTCCAGAGGAATATCGAATACAGTCGTGATCATCTTTAGTGCTTCTACTTTATTTACTGCATCATTCGGGCGGAATGTTCCATTTGCATATCCATTGACATATTTCCGAGCTGCAGCATCACACACAAATGGTTCGTACCAACTGCCAATCTCTACATCTGGGAAACAGCGAACACTTAATGGATCTGGTGTTTTTCCTTTAGCTTTATAGAGCATCTTTAGCATTGCAGCTCTATTAACACTCTCTTCTGGCTGAAATGTTCCATCAGGATTTCCGTTAATTACTTGAGCACGTACCAACTCTTCTACAGCTTCTTGAAAGAGATGTCCTTGAGGAACATCAGGAAATACTGATGCAGCAATTGCAACAGAACTCATTCCGAAAGCGATGCTCAGAGCCGAAAAAACTATAATAGAAGATCTGTACATGGAGGGTTGCTATAGATCTTACCCTGATTCATACATACTTCACAAGGTGTCAAGACTGCATGCTTGCAAGTTGCGCAAGCGAATGTAGAACACTGATCGCCGCCTCTTCTCCTTTATAAAGCCGCTCACAAGCAAGCTCAATGGAGTCTACGTAGAGTACTTCGTTACAAAATGGGATACCGTATTTGGTCTGCACATCCATCATTCCTCGTGCGGTGTTTTCCGCTACCAGTCGCGCATGATGCGTTTGCCCTTCGACAATAATACCCAGTCCGATAAGCGCGTCTACACTTCCTTTTTTTGCAAGCGCTCCACCAATAAGTGGGATCTCAAATGAGCCTGGAACCGGATATTGAGAAATATTCTCCGGAGACATGCCTACTTTTTGTAATATTTTTATTGCACCATTTACCATAGTCTTTATTTCTTCCTCATAATAGGAAGAGTAGACGATGCCCACTCTCCATGCAGGTCGCAGTGACATCTCTATGATTTCTTGAAGATCATTTTTGGAGGGCAGTTTTTTCATGAATGAATGTATAAAGATATCGACCGACTATATCTGTTTCTATATTAACAAGGTCTCCAGGTTTGATTGTTCCAAGCGTTGTTTTCTCTAGAGTCAGAGGAACGAGGGCAACGATAATGTGATCATCAGCGACTTCGGCAACAGTAAGAGAGACACCATCGAGAGTTATCGATCCCTTATGAATAATAAATTTATTCAAGTCCTTTGGTATATGAACAACTAACTTTCCACTATCCACTATCCACTTTCCACTTCGTCCTACTCCTTCGCAATGCCCCTGCACCACATGCCCATCTAGCCTGGAATCGGCAAGGCATGCACGTTCGAGGTTTACCATGTCTCCAACGCGTAGTGACCCGAGCTTGGATTTGTTCCATGTCTCTTCTACAACATCAAAGGTCATTGATACATCATCAAAAGAAACAATAGAGAGACAGACACCGGATACTGCAATGCTTGCCCCTATAATAAGGTCGTTAAAGACCTCAGGTCGCTGAATGCTCAACTGTGTATGGCTCTTTATAAGTACAGGTGCCATTGTTTCGATAATCCCCGTAAACATAGGATTAGCTTATAGTGTATAACGTATAGCTTATAGAAGATTGTACAGTTTATTTAGGCTGTTCTCTTGCAATTTAGAACTGATTTTTTTTTCTACTATAAACGAAAAGTCTATACTAGTATTTTGATATGCTCTTTGGTCATTGTGTATTGTCCATTGATCATTTATTGTCATTATCCATGAACAATGACATCACCCTCACAGACGTTTTGAATCATATGCAGATTCATGCAGGAGAATTTCGAAAGGAATTTGGAAAGGTTCATAAACGCATTGATATGATTGATGTTCGCTTGGATGGTATTGATGTTCGCTTGGATGGTATTGATGTTCGCTTGGATGGTATTGATGTTCGCTTGGATAAGATTGATCAAAAGCTGATTTGGCAAAGAACAGCTCTAACGAATATTGATGGGCGACTTGATGATATTGAACTGGAGTTCATACCAAAGCGCATCAGTCGGATTGAGAAGAAACTGCAGATGCAATCATAGTATTCTGCTCCATTCCTCTCTTGTGATTATATATTCCTCCTCTGGAATCTCTTTCCCATGCTTGATAAAGCCACAGGGTAAATGTCTCACATGTGTGAATCCTACATTCAGCAACACTTTTCCACTCGCCTCATTCCATGAAGCATGTTCGGCGGTAATGTTTTCAGCATGCAACACAGAAAAACCCCAATCGACTATCGCAGTTACTGCCTCTTGCATATATCCCTTTCCTTGATGGTCTGGATGTAACCAATAGCCAATATTCCATACATCATCCCCTTCCTTTTCTCGGATAACAATCCGACCTATGCACTCATTAGATTCATTCAAACATAGAGAAAAGCAGTAGTTACCTCCTGCCTTCCACCGGTCAATCGTCTGATGCATAATTTCAATGATTTCCTCTTTCGTCTCCGGAGGATCCCACATCATACCGTCGATAAATCCAGGAACTCTCGATGCCGTCCACACGCATTCCACATCCTCATCAGAAACAGCTCTAAGGTAGAGACGCTCTGTGGTGAGCCGTGTATCAAGGGGTATATTCATCCTTTGGATTATAGCATTGAAAGAATTGTTTTAACGGGCTCTTCTTGTTTTAGAGAAAAGCGATATGTTACATACAGCCCTCGTTTTTTGTGCTCAATAATTCCTGCACTTTTCAAAATACGAAGATGCTGAGAGGCAGATGCAATATGTAAGTGCACTGCCTTCGCAATCTCTCCAACCGTAGCCGATTGGTTTTTCTTGAGGAAAGACAATATACCAAGTCTGCGCGCATTTGCCACAGCCCGTAGTTGCCCTTCTAGGGTACGAATACTCATAGTGCATTGAGCATATAACTATTATGGTATTTGCGCAAATACCATAATTAATATTACCTGAACTGAAAGGTGAAAGGAATTCAGCCCCATACCCTAGACAGAAGGCAATTTTCTTGCTAGGCTCTGTTACCGAAGAGCAGTCCGCCTGAGGCAGACGGCTTTTATTTATTATATATACCCTATTTACTATGGATAAAATAATCGTAAAAGGTGCCAGAATGCACAATCTTAAGGGTATAGACGTCGAAATACCGCGAAACAAACTTACGGTGGTTACAGGTCTTTCGGGCTCTGGTAAGTCCTCTCTTGCCTTTGATACGATTTTTGCAGAAGGACAACGTCGCTATGTAGAGTCACTTTCCGCATATGCACGTCAATTTATCTCACAAATGGAAAAGCCAGAGGTAGAGAGTATAGAGGGACTCAGCCCTGCAATCTCTATCGACCAAAAGACAGCCCCAAGAAATCCACGTTCTACAGTAGGAACCACTACAGAGATTTATGACTACATGCGGCTTCTGTGGGCAAAGGTAGGACACGTGCACTGCCCAGAATGTGATAAAGCACTGACAAGACAGACGCCATCACAGATTGTCGACATCATTGCTGCAATGGAAGAAGGTACGAAGATCTTTCTTCTTGCACCACTGATACAAGGAAGAAAAGGTCAACATCTTAAAATTCTTGATGCCATTGCCCGAGAAGGATTTGTTCGCATGCGTATTGATGGAGAAATTGTCACTGTTGATGAAGATATTGATCTCGACCCAAAGAAATCACATGATATCGAAATTGTAATCGACCGAATGATAGTCCGTGACCTCGAGCCAAAGGATAATGAATCTAATCCAAACCGTACACGACTTGCAGACTCTGTAGAACTTTCTCTTAATAAAGGAGGAGGGTTGATGATGGTGATGAATGTAGATACAAAGGATGTGCATCAATACTCCGAAGAATACGTCTGTCACGACCACCCAGAGTGTTCCATTCCAATAATCGAACCACGAAGTTTCTCCTTTAACTCACCACACGGAGCGTGTGGAACCTGCCATGGGCTTGGTTCTATTTTGCAGGTAGAGGAAAGTAGTGTGGTACCAAATATGAAACTCTCGATTGCAGAAGGTGCAATTCATCCATGGGCAACATCGGCAAGTCGTATGGGTTTTATGATGAAAATTTTAGAAGCTCTTGCAAAGAAGAAAAAAATTAACCTCGACATTCCATGGGATACACTTCCGGAGGACACACGTAATTTGATTTTAAATGGATGTGACGAAGAGCTGAGCGTAAGCTGGGACTCTCATAAGTTTGAAGGAGAATATCTAACGACGTACGAAGGTGTTATCCCAAACCTCGAGCGACGTCACAAAGAAACCGATAGTAGCTACATGCGCAGTCAGATCGAGGGATACATGTTGGAACTTCCGTGTAACGACTGTAAAGGGCGTCGTCTCAAAAAAGAGATTCTTGGTGTGCTCGTTGGAGCCTTGAATGTTGTCGCTGCCACTGATATGAGTATTAACGAAGCAAAACAATTCTTTGTCGCGCTCACTCCTAAGAAGAGTCGACTAGAAGGAGATACTGCAATGAAAGGTATCGATTCTCTAACAGAGTACGAGTACACCATTGTAAAAAAAGTACTGACAGAAGTAATTTCTCGACTATCGTTTCTGGAAAATGTCGGACTGACATACCTTACACTCTCTCGTAGTGCAGCAACGCTCTCCGGTGGAGAGGCACAGCGTATTCGACTGGCAACACAGATTGGATCTGCTTTGCAAGGAGTGCTGTACGTATTAGATGAACCAAGTATTGGTCTGCATCAACGTGATAATGCACGACTGATTGCCACGCTTAATAACCTCCGCGACCTTGGGAATACCGTAATTGTTGTAGAGCACGACGAAGAAACAATTGAATCTGCAGATTACCTTCTCGAGATTGGTCCTGGGGCTGGTAAATATGGTGGATCTGTAGTCGCACAGGGAACACCAAAGGAACTGATCAATAATCCTGATTCTGTTACCGGACAATACCTCAGTGGAAAAAAGTCCATAGCTATCCCCAAGAGGAGACGAAATGGTAATGGTAAATTTATTGAGATTACCGATGCACATCACCACAACTTGCAACACATCGATGTTACAGTCCCTCTGGGAAAATTTATTGGAGTAACAGGAGTGTCTGGCTCTGGAAAGTCCAGCTTGATTCACGGAATTTTGGGGCCAGAACTCCAAAGAAAATTAAATAAAGCCAAGACTAAACCTCAGAATGTCGGAAGTATCACAGGACTTGAACACTTAGACAAAGCTATCGTCATCGACCAATCCCCTATTGGAAGAACTCCACGCAGCAACCCCGCGACCTACACTGGTGTCTTTACCGATGTTCGTGATATTTTTACTGCAACACCAGAGGCAAAACTTCGCGGATACAAAACAGGACGATTTAGCTTTAACGTAAAAGGAGGTCGCTGTGAGGAATGTGAAGGAGATGGACTCAAGCGTATAGAAATGCACTTCCTTCCTGATGTGTTTGTCACATGTGAAACCTGTAAGGCCAGACGGTATAATCGTGAAACACTAGAAATTACCTTTAAAGGAAAATCTATTGCCGACGTATTAGAAATGACGATTAATGAATCTCTGATCTTCTTCGATGCTATCCCTTCTATCAAGAAAAAACTACAAACCCTACAAGATGTAGGACTGGGATACATTCACCTCGGACAAAGCGCCACGACGCTCTCTGGGGGAGAGGCACAGCGTGTAAAACTTGCTACAGAACTTACAAAGCGTGCCACAGGGAAAACCTTCTACATTCTTGATGAGCCAACAACAGGGCTGCACTTTGATGACATTCAAAAACTCCTTGATGTATTGCAACGTCTCGTTGATAAAGGAAACACCGTCCTCGTTATCGAGCATAACTTGGATGTTGTAAAGTCCGTCGACCACGTTATTGATATTGGACCTGATGGAGGGAATGGAGGTGGTAAGATAATTGCCATAGGTACACCAGAAGAAGTGGCTACCGTAAAAGATAGTTACACCGGACAGTATCTGGAGAAAGTTTTAAGAAAAGGATAGTGGATAGTGGATAGTGGATACCTCTACACTAGAAAGGATCTCAGATGTATTTATCCTCTATCCGTTATCTACTTCTATGTTTCTCCTGAACTCCGACATTTTTATCTGGGATCTTGCGATCCTCTTGATAATGACCATCTCCTTATCAATAGGAATAGGAAGCATCGTTATTATGCGAAGAAAAAGGAACACATTCTTCGGACTCTTCGGACTCTTCGGATTCTTCGGATTCCTCATCATCACCTACGCTTCGTTTATCGAACCACAAATCATCATGGTTACAAAAGTAGCGGTCAGTCATCCACTAGCGCAACCTCTTACAATTGCTGTGATCTCCGATACGCATGTTGGCCCCTATAAAGGAGAAGCCTTCTTGCAACGCGTCGTAAAGAGAATCAATAACCTTCTGCCAGATATCGTGGTGATGCCTGGAGATTTTGTCTTTACGAGATCTGCAGACCCTAAAGAACTTGCACCACTAGCAGACATCAATGCACCTCTCGGTGTTTTTGCCGTTCTTGGTAATCATGATGTGGGTCAGTATCTTTCTCCATCTGGTACACGGTACTCCGGAAAAGACCGTGGAGATAACATCGCCAAGACTCTCGAAAGCTTTTCGGTACAGGTGTTGCGCAACGAACATACGGTATTAGAGCTTATCAATGGTACCGTGGCAATTGCTGGAATTGATGATTTGTGGACAGGCCATCATGACCTACCTACTAGCATGAGTGGCATACCGGCAAATACCTATACCATCTTGCTGTCGCATAACCCCAGTGTAATAGACTCCCCAGAAAGTACGACTGCGCATCTTGTTGTTAGTGGACATACACACGGTGGGCAATTGCGCCTTCCTGGCATCGGCCCAATACCAAAACTTCCTACGAGCTTAGGACAAAGCTTCGATCAAGGAATCTTTCCTCTCGAAGACGACCGAACACTTGCAATAACAAGAGGAGTTGGTGAAAGTGGAGCAAGAAGTCGACTTCTTGCTTGGCCAGAAATCTTGCTTATAGAGCTTCGGCCTACGCCATAACCTCTTTCTTCCACTTAATACTACATCCAATGGCATGCTCTTCGTGGTTCGAAGGTTCTTGGTGCTCTTCTAGCGCCTCTATCGCATCGTGAAGATTATGCTCTGTTACCTCTGTTGAGTTCTCCCAATTATCATCAATGCGTCCTTTGTACTTTAGATTTCGTTCGATATCGAATACAAAGCAGTGGGGGGTACAGAGTGCGCCAAAGCTTTTTGCCACTTCTTGTGATTCGTCAAAACAATACTCACACGGCCATCCTGCCTCTTCTTTCTTCACCTTCATTTGATCAAAGCTATCTGCAGGGTAGGCATCTGCATCATTACTGTTAATGAGAATAAACTGTGTTTGCTCAAATTCCTCCATAAGATCTTTTAACCTCTTCTCATACGCTTGAGCATACGGACAGTGATTACATGTAAATACCACTGCAAGTACAGGGTCTTTTATAGATGAAGAATCCACCGTCATGCCATCTGTAGCAGGAAGACTGAAGTATGGAAGCGCGTCGCCGATTGCGAGGACTGAGGAGTTGTCGTTGATGAGAGTCATAGGCTTTGGGAAATGTAAAAAAAGTATATCATATATATTGTTGGTTCGTTGGTTCGTTTGTTCGTTTATTCGAATAAACGAACAAACGGCTGCATTCATTCTATGCATAGCTTCCACAATTCTGCTTTGAAAAAACATTTTACAGCCACCGCATTCATTATCGATAGTCAAAACCGCACGCTACTGCTTTGGCATAAGAGGCTCAAGCGTTGGATGCCTCCAGGAGGGCATATTGATGAAAATGAAACTCCTGAAGAATGTGCACGGAGAGAATGTAAAGAGGAGACGGGGCTGGATGTGGAGATATTGGGACAAGAAGAAATACTGAAATTAAGAAATACTGAAATGCTGAAACATTTTCAAGATTTCAACATTTCAACATTTCAACATTCTGCAAATTTGTTTGCAGACTGCCCCCAAGAAGGCCGTATGCTCAAGACACCCATCGCCATGCTTCTGGAAAACATTCCAGACTGCCCAGAGCGTGACGAGCCTGCACACCAACATATGGATTTTTTGTTTTTGGCACGTCTTATAGATGAATCACAACCATTGATCCTCGCGGAAGAAGAAGGAGAAGAAATGTGCTGGTTTACCAAAGAAGAGGTCCAGGCTCTTGATGAAAAAAC
Organism: bacterium; assembly: GCA_027592135.1. GTDB lineage: Bacteria > Patescibacteriota > Gracilibacteria > Peribacterales > Peribacteraceae > UBA2170. Next base: position 18,055 of record JAQCIJ010000024.1, read on the forward strand.
AGAGATTTTTGGGAATGTGAAAGTCTATATTCTTCAAATGGTCGAATAAACGTCAAAATCAAGCCAAAATCACCTATTATCAGTCAAAAAATCAGCGTACAATTTACTGTATTATGCAGTGGAATGAGCTTAAAAGCCACCTTCGGCACTTGAATACTGCTGATCAAAAGCGCATTCAGCATGCATTTGAAGTAGGGAAGGAGGCACATAAAGATCAAAAGCGTAAATCTGGAGAACCCTACTTTATGCATCCTATTGCTGTTGCACACATCCTTGCAGATCTTGGAGCAGATGCAGATACCCTTATTGCTGCTTTGCTACATGACACGATAGAAGATACTGATCTTAGCCTTAAAGATGTACAGAGAGAGTTTAATGGTGATGTTGCATCATTGATTGATGGAGTTACAAAACTGGATCCAGAAGACCTTGCTGCACACCCAACATTGAATGATCAAATTGAGACGCTACGCAAAATGTTTAAACTTATAGAAAATGATGTGCGCGTCATCGTTATCAAACTTGCAGACCGTCTGCATAATATGCAAACCATAGAGCATCTTTCTCCAGAGAGGCAACGATCCATGGCGCAAGAAACAATGGATATCTACGTTAAAATTGCCGACCGACTAAGCATGCAAGATATGCGTGATGAGCTGGAGAGTCTCTGCCTTTCTATTTTGGATAAGGAAAACTTTTTGAGGCTGTCTGCCTTACAAGAGCAGAATGAGCACAAATCTATTCGTGCTATAAAGCTCATGCAAACTATTCTCGAAAAAAAAGATGCGAAGCTGATGGATAAAATAGATGTGTTTTACGAACGAAGATCATGGGGAAAACTGCAAGCTCAGTATAATGCAGGAAAACAAAAAGTAACCGGAGTAGCAGATATGGTAATAGTGCTCATGTGTTCTGAAATATCGCAATGTTATGAAATATTAGGATTGTTGCATCAGTCTTATGCCCGAGAGACATTGTCTTTTCAAGATTTTATTAATGCATCAATGATTAATGGTTACAAGGGATTGCATACAACAATCATTCTCGAAACAGGGACACGCGTTCGCTGTAAGATTCGCACAGAGCAGATGCATGAATACGCTCACGAAGGTATAGCATCATTATGTTTTGATGATGAAGCACTAGGCGTAAT
>JAQCIJ010000025.1 GCA_027592135.1 bacterium
CAGCTGCTCAAGGCCAAACTCCACCAAACACTCCAGCTGCTCAAGGCCAAACTCCACCAAACACTCCAGATGCTCAAGTCCAAACTTCACCAAACACTGCAGTACCTGCACAAAGTTCTCACTCGACAGGTACAACAGCTCCAAGTCCTTCAGTTCAGAATCGCAGTAGCTCACCCCCAAAAAATTCCTTCGAATAAACCCATTTCTTCTGGGGATTCAGAACCAAGTGCATCACAAAAAGGAAGCGGTTAAGCTCCTAGAAATTAAGCTATACAAGAAACTGGGCGACACTACGAGAGTGTCACCCAGTATACAGGTGTTTGCGCCTAGAAAGGCGCCAGCCACGACTTCCTCCCCGATGATGTGTCTTGGAACCACACCTCGCCTTTGCGGCGGACGCGGTCCTTCGGAACGATCACTCCATTTTTCGCTTGTTCCTTCGACAGAACCACGGTGACGTGGATGTTGCCATCCACGTTCGTGATTGTCGTTGCTGTCGACGCTGGGTCGATGTCCTCAACGACGACTATATCGAACATCTCAGGCTTGAGTTCGACAGGGCTTCCGTCCGGGCGCGTGAGCGTTGGAGGAACGTTGACGAGCGGTGCATCGTAAAACTGAACTGCGTGAATGCTTGACGCACTCCGGATGGCATTTACGAGCCCGCTCGGCATAAACATTGCGGTGAGGAATGTCACCGTTATGCCCAGAATCACGAGCCCCCCGATCAATCGGGGGTAGTGAGTCCGATTGGTTACGACACCACTATTGTCTCGGTGAGACTCGTTGTCTGCCTCCATGATCATCGTGATGCTGGCTGTCAGGAGAACTCCTGACACCACCACCACAGTTGCCAAAATGACATAGTCCTTTCCTTCGAGTTCGTGGGTGTTTCCCGTGCAAAATATCGCTACAATAGCGAAAGCTGACACGGACGCGAGAACGAGTGCAGAAAGCTTGTAGATGTTCGTCTTCATCAGGGTTTCCTTTGTGCTTAGCACGTTGGGGATTATAAGCCGGTGGTCGAAAGAACACCTAATATTATTATACAACTATATAAATATAAGTCAATACATAGTTTAAATTTGTACTTAAAACGGCGCGGAGGGGACAATCCACGCCAGAAGCCTGCTTCGGCAGGCTTAGTTTGTATACGCCGCAATCGAGTCGACTAGCGGACGTAGAAGGAGTTGCGGTGGTAGTAGCTCCAATTCCAGGTACTGGAATTGGAGTAGACCCAGCTCCGTTGGGTGGGACAGTAATACCTGTAGGAAGATCCTACCCGGTAAACGTCTCGTGACACCCCACAACCGCAGTTGTAGGTACCACATCGTTGGACGTTGACGGTGCCACTGTGCCGCACGTTGTGACGGTGGTCCACTGTGCCGTGCACATAATGGTCACTTTCGTGACTTGTGTGCGACGCGGCGTATTTTGCCGCGCCTTCTGTGTATACAGCCAGGAACATAGAGTTTGCTCTCTCCATCTCCTTTTGCCTTGCCTGCAACACCGTTTTCAGTGTTTTCAAGTTGCTTACTGTGATTTCGCTGATGGGCGTGACGGGCGGAGACGCTTCGTGCCCGTCAGTGGTTTTTGGCCCTCGCCAGCTGAAGTGCCCGGGGGTTACCCCGATCTTTACTGTGTACGCCGCGGGTGCTTGGGCGAACGCAGTGCCAGCCATCGAACAAACGATGGCAGTAAAAATACTCAGTTTCAGCAAATGTTGCATGACTCATTCCTTTTTTCGTAGATTGTTATCCCTCCCACGCTTTACCAGCTCCGACTTAAGTCCCCCTCAGTCGAAATTGATCAAACAATGGGAACTAGTTCATCAGAACCAGTATTCGTGGGAAGTAGTGCACAAAGCACTATCAATGGTGTTAAAGATCCCGTGACAGATGATCATAATATCAGAATATGTAAATAAGTCAATCATTACAATAGCTCTAAATAGCCATTTATGCATAAATTTGCATTTTAGCCTCCTTCCTATAAGCTCTTCCAGACATGGCCCAACTAATCCTCTCTGACGGCACAATATTCGAAGGAGAGTCCTTTGGTGCAAAATGCGACAGTGACGGAGAAGTCGTATTTAACACAGGAATGGCGGGGTATCCAGAGAGTCTTACAGACCCGAGTTACCGAGGACAGATTTTGACATTTACGTATCCATTAATTGGTAATTACGGTGTGCCCAGCGAAGAGAAGAACGCGTGGGGGTTTAGTAAGAACTTCGAGAGCGAGAGCATTCACGTTCGTGGAGTTATTGTCTCTCAGGTAAGCAAAGACTACAGCCATCATACTGCAGTCAGCTCTCTGCAAAATTGGATGGAGCACCACAATATTCCGGGGATTACAGGGATTGATACGCGGGCTTTAACTAAGAAGTTGAGGGAACATGGAGTGATGTTGGGGCGTATTACGCAGGGGCAAGGGGCTAGTAGTCAGCAGTTAGGGGATATCTCAGATCCAAATGAAGTTAATCTTGTTGCGGAAGTAAGTTGCAAAGAACCCATCACATACAAGCCCCAATCCCCAACTACTAATCCCCAGTCCCTAATTTGCTACGACTGTGGAATAAAAAACAATATCCTTCGCTCCTGGCTTAAGAGGGGAGTGACGGTACATCGCGTACCCTGGGATTTCGACCTCGCATCATCGAGTTTGGAATATGATGCCGTTTTTATCAGTAATGGTCCGGGAGATCCGAAGAAATGCGATGCAACTATCAAAAACATTAAGTGGAGTATCGATCACAATATTCCGACATTTGGAATTTGTCTCGGAAATCAATTGCTTGCACTCGCTATAGGAGGAGATACGTACAAATTAAAATATGGGCATCGGGGAGTGAATCAACCGTGTATAGAGGTAACAGAGGGTGCAGACGTTGCAGATGTACGAACCTCTGCACCTTCTGCATCCTCTGCTCATCATTGCATCATCACCTCCCAAAACCATGGCTTCGCCGTCGATGAAAAATCCCTCCCCGCAGGCTGGCATGTGTGGTGGAAGAATGCAAATGACGGAACAATTGAAGGAATCCGCCACGAGTCTGGAAGATTCTTCTCTGTACAGTTTCATCCAGAAGCAACGCCAGGACCAGAGGATGCAGACTATTTGTTTGATGAGTTCTTAGGGGTTTTGGAACTGGAAAAGGCACTAGTGGGAGCGGAAAAATAGGGATAGCGCAGAAAACGAGGAGGGCGAAGATAGCGAAGAGGTCTGTATTTTGAATATAGTATTGGTATGCATATTCGACCGTACCAAAAGCTTATCGTTTGGCAAGAGGCACACAAGCTTTGTCTATTTATATATAGACTAACAATGAACTATCCTGCTGATGAGCGATTCGGACTTATCTCTCAGATGAGGAGATCGAGTTCGAGTGTTCCTACGAACATAGCAGAAGGTAATGTTAAAAAATCTTTAAAAGAAAGAGGTCATTTCTTTGAAATAAGTAAGGCCTCTTTAGAGGAATTGCATTATCAATGTCTTCTTTCTAGGGATCTTAAGTATATATCTCAAAAGAATTTTGAAGAATTGGATGATCACGTTCAGCGTGTAAGTTATATTTTAGGAAAACTACGTAATTCTATTAAGTGATCCTCGCACTCCTCGCACTCCTCGCACTCCTCGCACTCCTCGCACTCCTCGCATTCTTCGCACTCCTCGCACTCCTCGCACTCCTCACACTCCTCGCACTCTTCGCACTCTTCGCATTCTTCGCATTCTTCGCTATCCTATCCCCATGCCCACTCCAAGTTTTACCTTCGAATGCATTCGCAAAGACCTCATTGCAGAGGGGATTTACGAAGTAGAGTTTACAAAACCCGAAGGACTAACATTTACCGAAGGACAGTTTTTGCTGATAGATGTACCACTCTTAGATAACGCAGAAGACATTCAGCCAAGAGCGTACTCGATAGCATCCAGTCCAGATGATGATACGATTTTGCTCGTCATCAAATTAGCCGAAGGAGGACGTGCCAGTACGTGGGTAAAAGATCAGGTAAAGCCCAGAACGACAACACGTGTGCAGTGTCCATTTGGAAAATTCATACTTGATCCAGATACGCAAAAAGAGTTTGTCATGATGTGTACCTCTACTGGTATTGCTCCTTTTCGATCGCAACTGCGAACGATCTTACCCAAAGGAGATACCCGCAACATAGATCTATTCTTTGGACTACTAAACGAAAAGGAAATCTTCTGGGAAGAGGAGCTGAAAGAATTAGCCGATACCTATCCGAACTTCTCGTATCATATTTCCGTAGGAGATCAATCAAGTAGCTTCGATGGATTCAAAGGATATGTGCAGCAACATGCAGAAGAAATGATCAACGACTTTTCCCATAAGCAGATCTACATCTGCGGAGCGCCAATTATGGCAAAGGCTGTAAAAGAAGAGGCGATCAACTCATGGGGAGTCGCAAAGGAGGATGTGCACATGGAGGGGTTTATTTAAACAGTTACGAGTTACGGGTTGCAATTTCTTCAAAGGATCTAAAGGTAACCATATATTTAGTAAATACTAACTACCGTAACCCGCAACTCACAACCCAACCGCCCCACTCTCAATACTCTGCAGTAATTTCGGATACTCTTGTTTTTCGAGTGCTTGAATTTTCTTCCTAAGAGAATCCTCTGTCTCTCCTTCTTCTATTGAACACTTTTTTTGTACAAGTATTGGCCCAGTATCTTCGCCTTCATCAATAATATGAATCGTCATACCACCAAGTACGTCGCCACTCTTGATCGTATCGGCAATTGCATGACCACCTGGGTGCCTTGGAAGCAACGAAGGATGCACATTGATAATCCGGTTGCTCCAGACTTCTACAAACCACGGAGATAAAATAAACATCCACCCGAGGGCTGCTATCAGCGTTTCGTCATCAGATCCTAACTCTGTACATGCGGCAGAGATCCGCTTGTCGTACTCTTCTCGACTTTCACCATCTTCTTTGGAGACAATACGAACAGGAATGCCTGCAGCGTTAGCTTTTTCTACGCATCCACGATCCTCACGATCGGAAACAAGTCCAAGGCATTGCATCGTCAAGCTACCATCAGTAAGCGCATCAAGCACTGCTTGCATTGTTGTGCCGCGGGAGGAAGAGAGAATGATAAATTGCATAGACCCATAGTAGTGGATAGGGGTTACAGAGGAAACAGAAGTAACAGATGTCCTCGTAATACTTCTCACTTCTGCACCCACTTATATAACCCCATGATACAAATCCCTCTCGCGCTCTATTCCTTCGACCCATCCGCAATAATGAGAAAGCGTAAGTCCGTGGTCTCTAATAATCACTGCAGGGGTAGATTGATTCGTATTTCCCATTAAGAAATTTGCTGCTGTCGCAAGCTGATCTGCAACTGCTTCTTCGGTAACACTCATGGCATTGCCAAATAAATCTTGTTCTCCGATCAACGAGATAAACGGATCCATTCCACAGACGGTCAGTGCAAAAGACACAACGCCTTTTCTGCGAGGACACAGTCCAGAATCGGATATGATGACGGCTACTGAAGGAATGCGTTTGTTCGTTTGGCAGAATCGAGATGCAGATTGCACTGGGTCTTTTGGCCATCCTATAACAAAGCCATCGACTATATTACTTTGGTCGAGTCCTGCATTCGGTACGAAGATCGATCCTTCATGCATTCCATTGGGCTTAAGTTCTGTCAGGATTATTCCGTAGACAGATTGAATCACTGTTCCGTTCATACGTGCAGTTTCATCGAGAACCACTTGGTAGTATTCTGCTGATTTACTATTGCCCACTGCTAAGTCTTTGGCTTCTGCAGAAGCATCAACACTATCCAGTTTGATAGCTGCTCCTTCTACTGTTGCTACGGCCTTTGAGGAGATTACAAGAATATCACCATCAGCAATATCAGCATGATCTAAAAGAATCGAGGCAAGGTTGTCACCTGCTTTGAGGATGGGAGTCTTGATGGGGAGGATGTACATGGGCATGGATACTACCACAGCTTCACCGTATCTCCCTGAATTAACAAAATATCTCTTTCTACTTCTTCGGTACGTAAGTTTACCTGAACGAGATCTAGTTTCATTTGTACTTCTGATGGGTTATGCAGCACCATAGAGTCAGGCGCGGTGGGTACGCGGAATGAAATCCCTGCCCGAGCCGGCAACTTCCACCGTGTAAATCCGAGAGAGGGTACTTCTGATGTTACCGTATGGATAGGAGCATTCTTTACTTCGCGACGAACCCAAGTACTGGGTACAGAGATCAAGATAGTTTCCGCACTTTCGGAGATAAACTCTACAGAGGCTTTGTCATCTAATATGCCCACTTCTAAAGAGAGAGAAAGTGGCAGCTCATGCTCGATACCAATATCCACTACTTCTCCGCGCAAACTTCCAAGGAGTGCAGGTGCAGATGCAGTGGAAACGGCAAAAATAGCAACAGTCATTAGTCCTACAATTGCTGCAGTGCTGTGCCGATTAAACGGAAATGATCGAAAAGAGAACATACAGATTATATGATAGTATAAGTTTGAAAGGTTTGGTAGGTTTGTGGTAAACTCATACAGATGGAATTAGACCCACACACTCTGCAGAAAATACTCGATCGCATAAAACAACAAATGCGATGTCCGCAATGTGGAAAATCTGTTCTTATAGATTTTGCATCCGTTCGAGTCGTCTCTGATGACGCGATGCTTTTGCAATTAAAATGTGATAGCTGCAATGCATTTATTGTGTTGCATGCATCACTACAGGGAATGGAACAAGTAAAGGCACAACTTAAAGAAGAAGCAGTAAATGCATCATCTACTCTCGAGGTTAGCAAAGAAGAACTGATGACACTGAATGCAGCCCTCCAACAGTCTGGAGGTTCGTTTGATAAGCTTTTTGAGGAATACGGAGGAAAGAGCGAAGAGTAAAAAACGGAAAGTGGAAAGTGGAAAATTATGGTATGATTTTTTCATGTTCAAACGATCAATACTTCTTTTGGCGTGCATCACTCTCACAGCATGTGAAGAGGGAGACATAGCGGTTGGCACTATTAAAGATTATGGATCTACAGCTTCTGGTGCAGTTCAAGATGCGCAAGATCAGTTTAATGCAGCGCTCAGCAATGGAAAATCCATGATCGAAGATGCTAAAAGACGTATGGATCAAGTACAAAGTGGAGTGAATTTACTGATGCAAGGGAAGGAAATGATTGAGACGGGCGTGAGTGGTGAATAGATATACAAAAATCTATATTTTTTTCTTGCATCAAGGCTTTTTCTCCTTATAATTGGCTCGAAATCACCGAAGCGAACTCACTGGGATAGAAGACCAGACCGAGGATTGCTGCGGTTTTCTGTGCGTAATTTTCGCACTATCCACTATCCACTATCCACTTCTCATATGGGTCCAATTCATTCCGGTAAGAAATCCTCCGCTACAGACAGTTTTGATGCTGTAGCTCTCTCTATTGCGTCTCCAGAAGATGTTCTCTCTTGGTCACGTGGCGAGATCACCAAACCAGAAACAGTGAACTACCGTACACAACGTGCAGAGCCAGACGGTCTTTTCTGTGAGCGTATTTTCGGGCCTACAAAGAACTTCCAGTGTTTCTGTGGAAAGTATAAAGGAGTGCGATATGCAGGAGTGGTCTGTGAAAAGTGTGGTGTAGAAGTAACACGGTCTATCGTTCGTCGTGAACGTATGGGGCACATCAACCTTGCAGTCCCTGTAACACACATTTGGTTCCTTCGTAGTTCACCATCCCGCATCGGGCTACTGTTGGATCTCCCTATTAAGACGCTTGAGCAGATCGTCTACTTTGCAGCCTACATCGTTGTAAACGTAGACCTCGAAGCAAAAGAGCAAGTAGATAAAGATTTGGCATCTTCTATTGAGCAGCGTCAGAATCAATTAAAGAAAGAGTACGAGCAAGCAAAGCAGCAGTTACAAGAAAGTAGTGCAACGCGTGATCAGCTCGATGCATTGGACGGAGAGTATGCAAACAAAATGGATTCCCTCAAAGCAAACCACAAAGAAGCACTTGATGACCTAAAAAACTTGCACATCGGTTCTGTACTTTCTGAACTTAAATTCCGAGAAATGAACATGAAGTTTGGACACGTGTTCCGTGCAGGTACTGGTGCGGAGTCTCTAAAAGAAATTATCATGAATACAGATATGGAGCAGATGCTTGAGCGTCTGCATGTAGAGCGCCAGGAATCTTCTGGTCAGAAGCTCAAAAAGCTTATGAAGCGTATTAAATTGGTATCTTCTCTTATCAAGGCTGGTATCAAGCCTGAGTGGATGATCTTAAACCGTCTACAGGTTATTCCACCAGATCTTCGCCCTATGGTGCAGTTGGATGGTGGCCGTTTTGCCGCATCAGACCTTAATGACTTGTACCGAAGAGTGATCAACCGTAACAACCGTCTTAAGAAGCTTATGAGTATTGGAGCTCCAGAAGTTATCTGTCGTAACGAAAAGCGAATGCTTCAGGAGGCTGTTGATACATTGCTCAATAACTCTGCACGTGCTGGAAAGACTCTCTTTACGGCAGGAGACAGGCGTAAGCTTCGTTCTCTTTCTGATATGCTTAAGGGTAAGCAAGGACGTTTCCGTCAGAACTTGCTGGGTAAGCGTGTGGACTACAGTGGACGATCGGTAATCGTTGTTGGTCCTTCTCTCAAGCTTCATCAGTGTGGACTGCCGAAAGGCATGGCAATGAAACTCTTTAAGCCGTTTGTTATCGGTGGACTTATCCGTGACGAGCTTGCCTACAACGTAAAAGGCGCAGAGCGCATGGTGCAAGATGCAGGAAAAGAAGTATGGGATATCCTCGAAGACGTGATTAAAGATAAGTACGTACTCTTAAATCGTGCTCCGACACTGCACAGACTTGGTATCCAAGCGTTCCAGCCAAAACTGATTGAAGGTCTTGCGATTCAGTTGCACCCACTTGTGTGTGCTGCGTTTAACGCGGACTTCGATGGAGACCAAATGGCTGTTCACGTTCCTCTATCTGATAAAGCGCAAGCAGAAGCGCGAACACTTATGGCTGCTAACACGAACCTGCTAAAGCCCTCAGCTGGTGAACCGGTGATCAACCCATCTCAGGATATGGTGCTTGGGTGTTATTTCTTAACGCAAGTACACAAAGGTAAAAAAGGAGAGGGGATGACGTTTGCGAATGTCGATGAAGCACAGTTTGCATACGATCAAGGTTTCGTAGATTTGCAGGCGATTGTTAATGTTCGTATTACACATGCAGATGGAAAAAAGGAGATTATCGAAACATCTATTGGACGTGTCATTCTCAACTCGGTTGTTCCTGATGAGCTTCCATTTGTGAACCAGACGATGCGTAAGAATGATATGAGTAACCTTATGGCAGAAGCCCTTCGTCTTGCAGGTCCAGTAAGAACGGTAAAACTTGCAGATCAATTAAAAGACATGGGATTCAAGTTTGCCACAATGTCCGGTGTCTCCATTGCAGCTTCCGATATGATCGTTCCTCCAGAAAGAGATATTCTTCTTAAGGCCGCAAACGAGAAAGTTCGTATGATCAACCTTCACTACTTGAAGGGCCTCGTAACTGCAGATGAGCGTTACCAGCATGCAATTCGTGTCTGGGCTGCTACAAAGAACGAGGTAAGTTCTGTGATGGTTAAGGCGTTCATGAAAGATGATGAAAACGATATCTCCTACGTGATCGACTCTGGAGCGCGTGGGAACTGGGGACAGGTAACACAGCTCTCTGGTATGAAAGGACTCGTAGCCAGTCCATCTGGACGTACAATTGAGTTGCCGATTCAGAGTAACCTTAAAGATGGATTCTCTGTATTGGAGTACTTCATCGCCACACATGGAGGACGTAAAGGTAAATCCGACACGGCGCTAAAAACTGCGGAAGCTGGATACCTCACTCGCCGTCTCGTTGATGCCGTTCAGGATATTCTTATCCGTGAGCACGACTGTGGATCCGAAACAACGCACATGATTACCCGTGAAGATAGTGAGCGTATCGGAGAGAAATTTGAAAGCCGTATCTTTGGTCGAATTCTTGCTACAGATCTTAATCTCAATGGCAAAGTTATTGCAAAGCGTAACGATCAAATCGATGCGATCCTCCTTAAGAAAATCTCAGAGCACCAAGTTGCAGAAGTTGATGTACGATCTCTGATGACTTGTCGCACACGAAAGGGTGTCTGTCGTATGTGTTACGGTTGGGACCTTGGAGACAACTCTATGGTAAAACAAGGTACACCTGTAGGAATTATCGCTGCACAATCTATTGGAGAACCAGGAACTCAGCTAACGATGCGTACATTCCACATGGGAGGTGTCGCTGATGGAGCGGATATTACACAGGGTCTCACCCGTGTAGAAGAGCTCTTCGAAGCAAGAAGCCCAAGAACACCAGCTATCCTTAGTGATATCTCTGGTACCGTAAAAGTTACGCGCTCTGGAGCAAAAACTACTGTACATATTCTCGAGCAAGAAAAAGGAGAGGACACATACCTTATTCCAACGGGATATGACATTCTTCTCGAGAAGGGCGCAGAGGTTAAAGAGCGCACTGTTCTTGCAAAATCTACTTCTGATAAGAGCACCGTTAAGGCAAAGATTTCCGGTAAGATTAGCTCTATCGAAGGAAGTGTCGTAAAGGTAAAGCACGCAGAAATCCAAGAGCGTGAGTACGAGTTCACTGCTCGTGAGTCACTTCTTATTAAGAATAACGGTACGATCGAAGTAGGACAGCCCATTAACTTAGGTCACTATGATCTTCGGGACTTGCTTGCAAAGCAGGGTATGTACGCTGTAGAAAACTACATTGTTCAGGAGGTTCAGAGTATTTACGCTTCACAGGGTCAGACGATTAACGATAAACACTTGGAGATTATCGTACGAAAGATGTTCTCGAAAGTTCGTGTTATCGATGCAGGGGATACGACATTTCTTCCTGCAGAAACAGTGGATCTTGGTGACGTTGAGTTCGAAAACGAAGCACTTGGTAAAATAGGCAAAAAGCGTGCTACGTACGAGCAACTCCTCCTTGGTATCACCAGAGCAGCTCTTGCTACAGACTCATGGCTTGCTGGAGCTTCGTTCCAAGAAACCATCCGTGTGCTTGTAGAAGCTGCTACGACACGTAAAGTCGATAGCCTCCAAGGACTCAAAGAAAACGTGATTATTGGACGTTTGATTCCTACTGGAGAGGTATACCGTAAGCGCTTTGGCCACGATGAAGACGGCTTTGGAGACGAGGATGCAGTAGATGGGGTAATGAATGACGAAGCGAAAGAAGAAGCGGAAAATGTTGAATAAAAAATGTATTCAATAAACGAAAAGGGACCCTGAAATAGACTGAAGGGTCTCTTTGGTAATGGTTCACTGATTTTGTAGGCTTTTTTGCGCTAATGACCTCATCCCCCACCCCTTCTCCACTGCGGTGGAGAAGGGAGCTCTGCCCTCCTCCTTCGCAAAGGAGAGGGGGACAGGGGGTGAGGTCGGTTGCAGGGTCAGTGAGCAATTATCTAACTTGGTATAGGCAAAAGAGTGGAATTTTGCTATAATAGCCTGATATGTCTAAACAAATTCCATTTACCGATCAGGAGCTTACGATGCTCGAAATCTATGACTCATTGATGAGTATTCTCGAACCAGACTTGGTTTCGGACATGATTCCAGAGCTCGAATACATCTACAAAGATGAAACAAAAGAAGAGCGGCAGAAGCGTTTGGATGGTTATGTAGAAAGCTTTGAGATGTTTTTTGATGCGTTTCAAGACATGGTCAAAGGTTGGGAAGGGCACTTTATAGATATGAAAAAAACCATAGTCAAAGAATATGCAGCAGAGGTTGGCCTTAAAGAAGAAGATCTTCTAACAAAAATCGAACAGGATATTGATGATTCCACTCAATCTTCGTAATGAGATACCTGCGATACCTCTTCGGCAAAAAGAACTCTTCATTCCAAGAGAAGAGAATGCTGTGCTTTGCAGATGCTTCAGAAGAGCCCCGAGCATTTACTCCGTCTGGTTCCAATGAGCTGAAAGAGGCATTGACTCGATTGAAAAATTCAGGAAAAAGAGAAGCAAAAGAAATAGAAAATATAGCCCGTGCGTGGCTTTCAAAAGTAGGAGGTGCTACGAACGAAAGCATAGGATTTCAGCAGTCAGGAGATGGAAACAGAACACAAATTTCTCGTCTTTCCTATCTCAATACGAAAATCATAGAAGGACTACAAAGTATAGGCGTTTCTCCGGATAAGATCGCTCAAATGAAAAATGCTTTACCTCTGAATCCAGAGGATATGAAAAAGTTAATTGTTGATGAGGTTGAATTTATCACTGAAGATACCTATGAAAAAATGATGTCTCAGCGAGCTGAACGCACACAAAACCCAGGACCAAAAGATCTCCGACGGATGGAAGCTTTGCGAAGAAGCATTGCTTCTCTGGAGGCAAGAGCGCGTAGTAGTCGCCCTCGTTTACGTTCTCAATATCTTAGCAGAGCGCGCAATGAACGGAATCAACTTGCATTATTTGAAAGTGGACAAAAGTCATATCAGCCAGTGGAAGGGCAATCACGCAAGCGCTACGCAAGTGGCAGAGGATGGTATTGGGAAACATGGGACAACAGCCAAGAATGGATACGATCATCGGATATAGAGCCTGTAGATTTTGCCGCTATTCGTGCACAAAATGCAGCTCGTAGAGCGAAAGAAGATGAAGGGTATGTGATCAACTTTGTCACTGGTCAGAGATACAAGAGAGGCAGTGAAGAACTCAAAAATTTACGTACTATGAAACGGTGGAAGCGTAGTCCAGTACAAGATCATCTAAGCGAACAGGCACGCAGAGTTTCAGAAATCATGGGTGGCGAAGCAAATGGATTTGGATATGACCGATTAAAAGGGACAGTATTTGACCCAAGACGGCGAGCTCTGAATAGAGATCTCAATGCACTATATGGAACCAATCGTGATGAAGATCAAGGATTTACTGAAAATGATGTTGCGTATTACAGCAAGGTACTCGGTGCAAAAGCTCGAGGTGATGCAGATATTACTATGAGTGGAAATTCTACGATCATTGATCGGCTTGCCCCAAAGCGTCGCGCAGAAGCAAAGCAACGCGCAGAGGCTGAAGGAAGGCGAGTTGGCGATAAGGAATCAAGCAGACTAGCTAAACAATATGCAATAGACATCGGAGTGCCAAATGGTACAAAAGTAGAAAGACATGGGGACGCTGTATATATCGGAAATAGAGGACAGTTAACCCTAAGCGTCAGCTATAACCTAGGATCTGATGGAAAGCCCATTTATGAGTTTACTGTTGTTGATCATAGTAAGACTGCAAGAGTATCAATAGAAGACTATGGCCAAGGCAAGCGTTTCATTAACAGAATGGGTACGCTAACAAAATTTTCTTCTTATAAAGAAGCAGTTGATGCAGGAAAGAAGATTTTAAAAAGTAACGAATATGCAAAAGTTGAAGACGGAAGAAGTGCAACACTTGCCGAAGGTGCGGTTGGAGAAGAAGACAAAGAAGAGTTTGACCGAATAGAGAAGCGAGACAAGCTTGTAGCTGTACTAAGGGAGAAAGAGGCACTCGTAAAGGCTGCCTTGGATAGTAAGCCACATATGGGTTCCTCAGAAGTACGAGCGTGGATTGGAGATGACCTAGAGTCTGGTTCAATCTTTGTTCGTTTTCCTGGGAATGTCGACTGGCATACTATTCACCTAGATGCCGAAGGTGAAAACGTAACAAATATCACCTACAATACTACGCTTGATAATGAAAATACTTCTGAGCTATCAGATGAATTTAGTGGAGAGAAAAAGACTTCTTTCAATGCATTAAAAAGTAATGCTGCGTTAACCGAAGAAAGTGTAAGTACATTTATCGACCTTTGTTCTGGGTACTCACAGCAAGCACTATCAAGTGCACTTGAGAAACGTTCTACTATTGGTGGGAAGCATTTTAGAGATAACTACTCCTATTTTGACCTTAATTACGACATACTAGACAGCAGTGGAAATGCTATCTACTTCATAGCAATTTCAAACGAAACACTATCCATACGTGGTCGAGATAAGAATACATTGTATTCTATTCAATATACGAGCGGCGAAACGACAGAGCAGGTTCTTTCGGATCTTAATACGGAGGTAGCAAAACTCAAACCTGTGGAGCTAAAGCGAGATGATGCAACTCGAGAACGAGTAATTAAAGCTCTTAAAGAAAAACAAGAAAACGATGTTCAAAGTTTTGGATTTTATATGCAACCTCGATACGCCGATACAGATGGTTATTATGAACTGCTTAGGGCCAGTGATGATGAAGATGTAGTATATGAAATTAGCCCTGCAGATACATACATGTCTGTAAAGGATCCATTAAACGATGAACAAAGTACAGCTATAAATTTTTATAGACGTACGACAGAGCAAGTACTTGAAGAAATCGAACGTGTAGTTACAGCGCTTGAAGCAGGTGATGCAGAAGTAGTTTCTCTACCTGTTCCTGAACCTACTGTTCCTGCTCCTGCTGTTCCTGATCCTGTTCCTGATCCTGCTGTTCCTGTTCCTGATCCTGATCCTGCTGATCCTGTTCCTGTTCCTGATGCTCCTGCTGCTGATGCTCCTGCTGCTGATCCTCCTGCTCCTGCTGATGCTCCTGATGATGATGCTCCTGCTGATGCTCCTGATGATGATGCTCCTGCTGATGCTCCTGATGATGCTCCTGATGATGATGCTCCTGCTGATGATGCTCCTGCTGATGCTCCTGCTGATGCTCCTGCTGATGCTCCTGATGATGCTCCTGATGATGATGCTCCTGCTGATGATGCTCCTGCTCCTGCTGCTTCTGAACCTGAACCTGAAGAAAGTGCAGAAAATCTCAATACAGCAATGGTTACTGCATTACAAGGAAACATTGGAGAAGTCGTAGGTTTTGAAGACGGGTTAACGTTAATAGGGAACACAGACGGAAGCTTTGCTCTTGGAAGAGGGAAATTCCCTGTGGTGAATGTTTCTATGAATGCAGATTCAGCGTCCCTTGTATGCACATACGATGACTCATCAAAAGGCGAAGTATTGTATGAAGGCAATTCTGCAGATGATATCATCAAAAAAGCTGTAGAGATATTGCGTACAGCAGATAGCAACAGCACACTGGCTCTTGCTAAAGTTAAATTAATAGGAGCAGAAAGTAATTATCAGGTGACATCTACCCTTACAAATACAGGATCAGATCTCGTCTATAGCGATGATAAAATTGGCGCATTCACAGTATTATTTGATATGAATGGATTCGTTACAGGATTTAACCCACCATCGTCTTCACCTGTTTCCAAAAAGGTAATAGGAAAAAGATTTGAAGATAATGGGGTGGCAGATACGATAACAACGTTTTACCTAAAGCATAATAGATCACTACTTAATCAGGCTGATGCAGAATACGAAAGAATAGAAGAGGAACAGAGAACCGATAGGTTCGATAGTCTTAGCAAGATGCTTGCCTTAACTTTCGGATCAGACAATGTCAAAACTCCTGCTATTGTTGGCAACCATGAACGTTATACCATTATGATTGCAGGTCAAACACTCTTTGTAGACATGGATACTGTGGAGCCAACGAAGATTCACAGCATTACGGTTGGGGATGTAAAGATCCCTAGTTGGTCACTCAGTTCTCAGGATATTGTCGACATGGAAGATATTGCAAAGAATGATATCCCATTGCAACTGAAAGTAGCGAAAAAAAAGCCTCTTCAGTTGGAAGAAGCTCCAAAGGTAGAAGTTGCAGCAATAGAAGAGGAAGAGGCTTCTAGCGAACCTCCTGCATCTTCTTTTATAGATGAGTTTGAACTATCAGAAGAAATACAAGATCAAAGAGCTAAAGTGCAAGAAGGAAAAGAACGAGAAGCACGATTCAATAAAGTATCGCGCAAACTCGTCGAAACCTTTAGTAATGATGGGTATGTTCTTCGAAATCGTTCTGTCGTCGATGGGCATGAGCAATATTCTCTGACAAACGGAGATCAGGATATTGTGATAAATATGGAAGCGAATGACCCACTGATGATTGCCAGTATGAAAGTAGGGGACTTGGATATACTGTTGACCAATTTTAAATATCGGGAAATAATGGATATTGATCTTAACTATTCGGAAGAAATTCCTAACCAAATACGTATTGCACAGCAAGGTTCTCCACCGGTACCAGAAATAGATTCAGATGCAGCACCGGTAGCAGGTAAACAACCAGTTAATGAAGCAGAATTAAATGTACTACTGGATCAAAATCCAAAAGAACCAAAGAATGCTCCTCCAGTGGTAGCACAGGAAGAAGGGCCTACAAATGCACCACCTGTCCCATTCCGAGACGAAGTTCCACCTGCAGACCCACCAACAGCAGAGCAGCTACAAGCAGAGCTCAAAAAGCTTCTGCCAGATGAAAATGGGAAAGGCCCAGAAGTAGCAGACACCGAATAGATTTTCTCAGTATTTCCTTTACTTAGGAGCCTACAGCCTTTACAGTCTCTTTTGCCTGATCTTGGGTGTCGATAAATGACGCCATCGGGCGATTCCACGTATTATTATGCCTACAGTTAACCAGTTAATCCGCAAAGGACGCCAAGACAAGACCAAAAAGTCCAAGTCACCTGCACTCCAGTATGGCTGGAATTCCCTCAAGCTTAAAAACGTGCCTACAAAGGGTGGAGCACCATTCAAGCGCGGAGTATGTATCAAAGTAACCACAATGACACCAAAGAAGCCAAACTCTGCTTTGCGTAAGATCGCTCGTGTGCGTCTTACCAATGGGCACGAAGTAAAGGCCTACATCGGTGGAGAAGGACACAACCTTCAAGAGCACTCTGTCGTTCTCGTACGTGGAGGTCGTGTAAAAGACCTTCCTGGAGTTCGATACCACATCGTTCGTGGTGTGCTCGATACAGAAGGTGTATCAAACCGAAGGCAAGGTCGATCTGCCTACGGTGCCAAGCGTCCTAAGAAAACTTCCTAGTAACTCGTAACTCTCAACTCCAATGTCTAGATCTGTTAAAGTATACATTCCAAAGGACTCAGACCTCGTGATCGAGAAGTTTATAAACTGCGTCATGATGCAGGGAAAGAAGGCAACAGCCAGAAAGATCTTCTGGGATGCAATGGATATCATCAAGACGCGTACAAACGAAGCTCCTCTAGAAGTATTCAACAAAGCAATGCTCAATATCACACCGCTTGTAGAAGTAAAACCTAAGCGTGTTGGAGGCTCTGTCTATCAGGTTCCAGTAGAGGTTACTCCAAAGCGTCAGCAATCACTTGCTGTCCGTTGGATCATTAAAGCAGCTCGAGACCGCAAAGGAATGCCAATGGCACAGCGTCTTGCGATGGAGCTTATGGATGCCTCAACAGACCAAGGAGCGGCATTCAAGAAGAAGCAAGATGTGATTAGGCAGGCGCAGGCAAACAAGGCGTTTGCGCATTTGGCTCGATAAGCATTAAATTTAG
>JAQCIJ010000026.1 GCA_027592135.1 bacterium
TGCACCACGTAAAAACGCTCGCAGTGCGCTGCTCGCGTTCACGTGGCGCAGCCACCATCATCGGACAAGTTATAGCAATGTAAGCACGAGAAGCGTTTTTACGTGTCGCGTGGCGAACGAGCGTAGCGAGTGAGTTTTACGCGACTAAGCAGGAGAAGACATGGTATTATTCTCTTCTTATGCATCATGTATACGTCATAGAAAACGAAATGGGAGGTTGGTACATCGGCTACTCCACAAATCTAAAACAGCGTATTGCCGATCATAACCAGCACAAGAATGTATCAACTTCAAAAGCTAATAATTGGAATCTTATCTACTGCGAAACGTACGTAGAAAAAATGGATGCTTTGGGGCGTGAAAAATTTCTAAAGAGTGGATCGGGGAGGAAATTTTTGAAGAAACAGATGAGACATTATCTTGAAGAGAAAAGAAGTTGATCCGAGGAGAGTGGAAGTAAAAGCCATGAAACTCCCTGCAAAACAAATTCATCCTCGTTATAATGAAAGTCCTTTCCCTTTCAATCTATGCAAATGAATCCTATTGGCTGGGTCGAAAATCTCCGTAAATTGGATAAAATCCTTTTCTGCTTGTTGCACACAACTGCTCCAGCTCTCCTTGCCAGCATTGCAGCCGCCTTTTTTGTTCCGACTGCCTTTGCCGAAGGATACAAAATGCTCTCTGCACCTCTGTACCCTATCAGTTTTGAATACCCTGCTGATTGGGAATTAGAACTTGGGAATAGCGGTGAAATCGGCTCCGTGACTGTGCTCAACGAGCAATATGGAACGATATTCATACAGGCAGGTTGGGATACACTGTTGCAGATTGCTGAGATCGGCACTGCTCAGGAAATTCTGGACATCAAATACTCTCAGCTTGCCAAAAGCAATGGTGACTACCGCGATTTTACTCTGGATGAAAAAGAATCTCTGACCATAGAAGGGTACCCCGCACTGCGCGTGCGGGGCAGTGCTATCCGAAAGAGCGTTCTGGTTGAAGTTGAGTTTGTATATGTTGCACATCCGGAGCGGACATACACCATATACTACGTCAGTGAACCGACGTACTTCGATCGCTTTTATCCAGATTTTGAAAACATACTTCGTACTGCCTTACTACCAAAAAGTACGACTGCTTCCGTTTCTTCATCAAGCTCTTCCATTCGTGTATCGAGCAAGGCAACGGTTACAAATGACTCAAGAACGCCGTTTAACGACGTACCAAGCGATGCTTGGTATGCTTCCAAATTGCTGGATGCACGTATAGCAGGTTTTGTAAGCGGTTACAAAGATGCAAACGGTAATCCGTTAAATCTGTTCGGCCCTGCCGACCCTGTAACGGTTGCAGAGTTGTTAAAGATGACTATAAAAGCAACGGCGGTACCAAGTGCTACATACGAAAACCAAACGAATATTGTGATTGATCACTGGTCAAACCGATATGTTTCGTATGCCATTGAACAAAATGTTGGCTTTAAAAACGTCGACACTCAGGGTTTTCAGGATTTTATCACCAGTCACCCGGACAAGCCTATAACGCGTGCCGAAGCTGCGGGGTTGGTGCACGCATTTTTCAATGTAGGAGGTCAGCTGGATAGAGACGACCCTAAGTACGCAGTCTACTTTGAAAACGGTGGGTTCATCGACAATGTAAACAATTACTTCAGAAAACCGATACGGGATCTTGTGAGTGTCGGTATTCTGACTGGTGATACCGATGTAAACGGTAATCTTACGGGCTATTTCCGGCCGGGCGATCCCATAAACAGAGCTGAAGCGCTGATGCTTGTTATACGTGCAAATAGCAAGCTTTGCATGGTCACGAATCTAAAGTGCCCCAAAGAGTAAGGTAGTTACCAGAAAACCCCTCGTCACCATTCGACTCACTTCGTTCGCTCATGGTCCTTCGCTTCGCTTCGGGCCATTCATTATCTACGAAGAGTCGAATGACAGTGAGTGAGCGCAGCGAATCGAACTGCCCACTTCCACTCGCTCATGGTCCTCGGCCTAATGGCCTCGGGCCACGGTTCTATTGAGGCTTCATCACATCAAGCAGTCGAATGACTCTGCTTGCCGGCCAAGCCCAGAGGCGACGGCTGGAGTGAACGGGCGTGGCGCAGCCATTCGATTTCACAATGAGCGCTCCCGCTGCTGCAATTTTTTATGCGACAATAGCCACAAGCATACAACACGAAGCTTTTTACCGTCTTTTTCGTAAACGAGCAACCAATCAGAATCAACATGAAGCTCTCTACAATGACCCAATTTTCCTTTGAGCTGATGATCACGAAATCTTGCGGGCAATGGCTTACCAGTTTCAATGTACTCTAGTGCACGTTGTAGCTTTGCCACATTTCCTCCACTCGCTAAAAATTTCTTCACATCGCGATTAAATCCCTTTGTGCGTTCCAATTGATACATACGTACTACTTACAGGATTCAATATATGCTCTAATGTCTTTGATAGGTACGGTTGGCTCTTTCATACGCTGCAAAAGTTCCTCTTCTTCCTCTTTTGTAAAACCGTTAATAGTGAGACCCGGGAGGGGGATGCTGCCACGCACGTCCATGTGCGTAAGGAACATGCGAATACAGGCGGAGAGATCCAGACCGTTCACATCGGCAACTTTCTGCGCTGCCAGTTTCAGCTTCTGGGATACACGAATGTGGATGGTAGTCGTCTTCATGTTTGTATTGTATCGATATGTATCACAAATGGCAAGGAAAATAGTAACTAAAAACCCCTCGGCACCACCCATCCTAAAAATACTCAGCAAGAATCTTCCATTGATCTTGTCCTAGAACCAAATGGAATACAAGTGCACCTAGAATACCATGAGCAATACTGAGTGTCAGAAGATTGTAGTATCGAGAATGAAGGTAGGTAAATACGAAACCGGCAATAAATGCGAGAGTGAATAATGCAACGGAAGGAATGTGCGCACACGCAAAGATGATTGCAGTTGCCAGTGAACGATACATGCGAGAAGGAATGAGAGTAGCCAGGTTTCGTGCTACAAAATTTTGCAATACAAACTGCTGTGCAAGTCCCCACAGAGGGTACACCGCAAGGACATACCAAAAACCAATCGGCAATGGAGTGTTTCCTTTGTACCAGCCATACATGTACAAGATAACAATGGCAGCCAAAGAAAACAGTGCATACGGCGCGATACTTGCGCGAAGGGTATCAAGACGAAAACCCCATGTTTTCCATACACTCTTTGATGATCTTTGTATCAAAAGCAGTACATAAGCTAGGACTACGATAATCGCAATTCCGTTATAATACGTGGCAATTTGTGTTCCAAACAACATTTCCACAACTGGCTGTAATGCTCCAAGAGCCAGTATGAATATTAATTCGAAATACTTGGGTGGCATATAGACAGACTACCACTATATTCACACAAAGAACTAGTAACCAAAAAACCCATCTGACCATTCGACTTCCTCAAGTTGAGCATATTTCCACCCCTCCTAAATAGTTTATTGAACAAATTATTTGTTCAATCTTTTTGGCTAACTGTAGGACTAAACTCGACATACATACTAATTAGGGTATTGAATAAATATGGTAAGTTTGCTATAATAATGTTGTCAGTTTGATTGGAGAGCTTGCTCAAAGATTACTCTGGCCAAAAATAAAATCGTCCGCGACTTATATCAACGGCGGTTTTATTTTATCTACTGCGCTTTTGCTTTCGCTCGTATTTGCTCCACAAGATCCGTGTTAACAGAAATCCCCGAGTATCCGGCTTTGCTTTTTGCAGTTTGTAGATACTCCCACGCATCACTCCATCTCTCCTGCTCCATTCGTAACTTCATAAGGCCCAGATAGATACGAAAGTTCTGTGGCTGCACTGCGAGTGCATCTCTTAGAAGAACTTCCGCTTCGTCATACGCCTGTAGAGCTGTATAGAGTTTAGCGAGATATAACCTAGCCTTTACGCCCTTAGGTTGCATGCGAATAATGTGATTGAGCTCTGATTGCATTATTTGAAAATCTTGCTGACCCATCTCTTCTGGGATGATCTGATTTTCCAGAATCTTTGGTGTAATTGTTTGTATGTGGGTAGGGATACCCGCGCTGCGGTACACCGCAGCCCAATCATCAAGATACACCAAATGCCACTCTGGATGTGCATCCAGTAGATCCGTATACGGAAGAGGATCCATCTGTGTCTGAGGGTTATAATAGATCACTGCATGGGTAAATTCATACTCTTGATCGAGTGCGTTCCAGGTAGGCAGATCTACTCCCGCATTTACTGCACGGACGATGTAGTCATACCCGTAATCAATATTACGACCATCAAGAAATACTGGATGATCCCTAAACAGTAACTCCCCTCCACCGTTATAGTTATTAAACATATTTCCCGAGAGGTGCTCACTGTGGATATATTCCGATGCACCGCGCAAAGGCTCGAATACGCCAAAGCCATAGAGATTGTCGTTGCGGTTAATATCGTACCCTCGCACATGCGATGAGTACCCCAATGTAACGATCAGAATAAGTAACACTGCAGGGAAGAGCCTGCGCCTTGACTGCAGAGACTCGAGAAGTAGATTCCACTGCGTACAATGTTTTAGCTGATAGATGATCAGCGTAAGAGCAGTAATGATAAACAAGATCTCATGCCGCTGTGCTGTACGCGAGAGATAGCCTATTCCGAGGAATACGAGCAAAGAGAATAGCAGGTTACGTCTGCCGTACCACAGAGAAGCGGCTCCCATCAGCCAAAAGATCCCCGTGTGCTTGAGGTACCACCCAAGTGGCCCTGGCTTCCATTCTTCGATAAGAGTTGCCGATTGCTCGGTAAATAGATCAACGACATACGTGATGTTCCCCAATCCTCCAGGGGCAACCAGAGGAGCAACGAGCATTGCAGCAAGGCACAGAAACAGTGGCTTTGACTGCCTTGATACAACCAATGCACCAAAGACCACGACACCAACGAGAGATGCAGCTCCATGAAGATTGCTCCAAAGAATGATAGTGATTGGAAGTAGTAAGAGAATGTTTCTACGCTTTTTGTTCTGTGATTCGAGATACGTAAGACATAGACACAGTACTAACGCAAAAAGTGTAAAGGTGAATAATTGCGGACGATCGGTAAGAGCAGGACGTGCATTGGCGACAGCAATGACCACAAGTCCACTGTTGATCCAGAGGTTTTTCTTGTGCAAAAGAAGTGGAACACCAAATGCCAATGTCACTAAAGCTATACGTAAAATAGTAATTCCTACCCATCCACCAGAGTCATAGAAAATAGACATTATGACTTGGGCTAGCCATTCATGCGTTGCTAAGTACACTTCACCAACTCTCGTGTATGCAAATGGATCTGCAGTGATCCATCCAGATTCCCGTAGCAACTGCCCCGCTTTTATATGCCACCAGAAATCAGAGTTTCCTACTTTGAAGGCAAAAAGGTAAAACAGAATTACCGAACAAAGACCAGCGAATGAAATACGTACTGCTTTCATACGGCAAGAGTAGCATATACACTACGTGCAACCTTCCCATTTATGTATGAACTGTCTGAAATCTTTTAGTAGTGCACTGATTGCACTTGCGCTCTTCCTATCCAATACTGCAGTAGTATTTGCTGATGAATATGATCAAGACATTCCCAACAGCAGGCTCGAGAAGTTGAACCGACGAAACGCAAGAATCCAAGCACACGTCTCGCGCAATAGTAAGATTAATACCGATTTTGGCTTTGGGTCACGAAGAGCAGGCACTGTGCGTGATACGAAATCTATTGGCCGCAAATCTATCAGAGAGTACAAAATCGATATCAAGAGGCCTTCTCTACGAGAACTTCATAAAGATCCAGTCAGTCGAAGCCGTACAGAACGTAATAAGTCTGCAAACAAGTACGAAGAACGACTACAGCGAGGTCTTTCTGTTTGCTCCGAGCGTCACCGAAGCCGCTATGACCGCAATAACTGCATCCGCAAATTCACGAGAGGGACACGGACATTTGAGTAAATCCTACTTGCAGAGCTTTCGTAAATTCTTCTTATCCTCCTCTGGAATCTTGAGTTTCTCGACGAAGTCTTGCATGTCTTTTTGGGTAACTGTCGAACCACGCGTCACTTCTTTTAGCTTTTCGTAGGCATTGCTTACACCATTTTTTCGCAAAACTGTTTGAATCGCTTCTGCTAAAAGCTCTGGGTGCGCATCTAATTCTTGTTGTAGTACTTTTTTATGTACGGATAGCTTGCTTAGGCCTTTGCGCAGTGATGCAATCGCTAAATGATTGTATCCAAAAGCAACGCCGATAGACCGCTGTACTGTGGAATCTGATAGGTCTCGCTGTAATCTACTGATAGGCAATTTCTCTGCAAAGTGACTAAAAAGTGCATTCGAGAGACCAAAGTTTCCTTCGGCATTTTCGAAGTCGATCGGGTTTACCTTATGTGGCATGGTCGAAGAACCCACCTCCCCTTTAATTACTTTTTGCCCAAATACTCCACGAGAAATGTAGTGCCAGATGTCCCGAGACAAATCGATAGCAATCGTGTTCATACGAAAGAGTATGTGACTAAGCTCTGCAAGGTCATCATGCGGATTGATCTGCGTAGTGTTTGCCATTGGATCTAGCCCTAAGCTCTTCATGAACTTCGCACCGAATGCTTCCCATTTGATCTTTGGGTAGGCTGCTTTCTGTGCACTGTAGTTTCCGACTGCAGATCCAAACTTTCCTTGCATGCGAAACTTCTTAAGCTGATCGAGTTGGCGGTTGAGACGATCGACAAACACCATCATCTCTTTACCAAGTGTTGTCGGAGTTGCTGGTTGCCCGTGTGTCAGACTGAGCATTTTTACGCTAGCGTTAGCCGAAGCAATTTTTTTAAGGTCGGCAATGTAGTCCTGAGCTGTTGGAATTGTCACGTCTTTAAGAGCACGAGAAACAAGCAAACCGTATGAGAGATTATTCACATCTTCTGATGTTAATCCAAAATGAATAAACTCTACGGATTTTTTTAGCCCTTTGATCTTTCGTACTTTATTTTTTAAATAGTACTCCACTGCTTTCACATCGTGATTCGTTGTTTTTTCGATGACTTTTATTTCTGCAGCCTGCTTGTCATCAAACTTTGTAACGATGGCGAACAATGCTTTTTCTTGTGAAGCAGAAACTTTTGGCAATTCTTTCACGCCTGGCTCTTTACTGAGAGCGATAAAATATCGAACCTCAATCTCGATACGGGCTTTGTTTAATGCCTCTTCGCTAAAGTAGGCCGCCAACACTTCGACTTTTGCTCTGTATCTGCCATCAAGTGGTGAGAGAGCCTGCATTGGAAAGCAGTATATCGGATATACCGAAAAAATACCATAGTTCTTATATCCAGATATTTGGCTTCTATTTGCGCTTTTTCGGCTTCTTGTCGTCAAAGATTTCTATAAACTCCTCTACACTCATCGTCTCTGTTTTGAGTAAAATCTTAGTCACCTCATCGAGTTTCTTCTGGTGCTTCTTTAGCATGCCAAGTGCACGTATGTACTGTTCGTTGATGGTTTCCAGAACGAAGTCGTCAATGTTACGTGCCTGCTCTTCGCTGTAGTTTCTTGAAAGAGAAGGATCTGATCCTTGGTACATGCTTCCCTGTTTTTCTCCGTAGGTTACAAGCCCCAAATGATCATCACCCATTCCATAGCGCATTGCCATACCACGTGCGATTGCAGATGCACGCTCGAGGTCGTTACTGGCACCTGTGGTAATCTCGTTAAAGATAAGCTGTTCTGCAGCGCGTCCTCCAAGGAGCCCACAGATTTCATCGAGGAACTTCGTCTTCGACGTTGTGAATTGATCTTCCTTGGGTAAGAACCATGTCACTCCAAGTGCGCTTCCACGAGAAACGATAGAGATTTTGTGCAGTGGATCACTCTCTTTACAGAGATGTCCAACAATCGCATGTCCTACTTCATGGTATGCAGTGATACCTGTCTCTTTATCAGAGAGCTTGCGTGAACGTCGCTCTGGACCTAATGCAACTTTTTCCACTGCATCATCTATATCTTGTTGAGATATGGCTTTATGTTTACGTTTTGCAGCAAAGATGGCTGCTTCGTTCATAATGTTTTCGAGGTCAGCACCGGCAAGACCCACGGTCTTTTGTGCAATAGTTGTAAGATTAATCTTTGTACCCATCTTCTTGTTCCGTGTATGTACTTCAAGGATTTTCTCTCGTGCTTCGAGGTCTGGGCGGTCTATAAAGATGCGACGATCGAATCGTCCTGGACGAAGAAGCGCTTGATCTAGTACATCTGGGCGGTTTGTTGCTGCAATCACAATCACATTTGTCTCCTGCTCGAACCCGTCCATCTCTGTAAGGATCTGGTTCAGTGTCTGCTCACGTTCGTCGTGTCCCCCTCCAAATCCTGCTCCTCCACGTTGGCGACCTACAGCATCGATCTCATCAATAAAGATAATACACGGAGCGTTGCGTTTTGCTTTAGAAAACAAATCTCGTACACGGCTGGCACCGACTCCCACAAACATCTCGACAAACTCCGAACCTGCAATAGAGAAGAACGGCACACCTGCTTCTCCAGCAACTGCACGAGCAAGTAAGGTCTTACCTGTTCCTGGCTGTCCAACGAGCAATACTCCTTTCGGGATCTTTGCTCCGATGTTAGTGTATTTCTTTGGATTCTTTAAGAAGTCGACCACTTCGACGAGCTCTTCTTTTGGCTCTTCCATACCTGCAACGTCTTTAAAGCGTGTCTTTACCTGCGTTGCATCTGCCACCTTTGCACGAGACTTTCCAAAGGACATCGCAGTAGATTGGCTGCGAGCAATTCCACGAAATACCCAGATGAGTCCACAGATCACCAGTAGCAAGAAGAGAAGGTCTGGCAGTACTGCGACAAGCATGTTCTGTGCCTCACGGTTCTCTACTTCGACAACTGTACTGTTATTCGGGTCGTTCCACCCAAGTTGCGACACTGTATCGCGGCTCTCCTTATACGACTGCAAAACAGCGCCTGTAATTGTTGTTATAAAGACTTTATTATCACGAACAGCAATCTTGCTAAACTTTCTCTCACTGTATCCGCGCGTAATTTGGCTAATACTCACCTCTGGAGCATCGACAAACTTCTTATCTCCTTCTCTCTGAGGGTTCGTAAGAGAAACCAGAGACATGGCAATAAGTGACCCAAAAAGAACAATACTGAGTAACCAGCTTTTACTTTTTGGTGGACGAGATTTTGTAGCGGCCATAGTGGAGTAAGAATAACGAGTAACGAAGGGCTAGTCACGCTTTTATTGAGGGAATAAAGAGATGAGTAAAGAGAGAAGAGTACGAAGAATCATATATTACTCATTACTCTTCACTCATATCGCTATATCCGCTATTATCCAATCCAATGTCGAACGTTTCTGGAACACCAAACTGGCTGAAATCCCAATCCGTCGTACTCGGAGTATTCCTTTCGGTCTTTGCGTTCTTTACGTTCTTTTGGAGCTACACCAACCCCCCGTATTTATACTGGGATGAAAACTACCATATCGCTTCTGCACAGAAATACTTGAATGGCACGTTCTTTATGGAGCCACATCCTCCCCTTGCAAAGATGCTTATCGCAGCTGGAGAAGCGATCTTCGATGCAAACCCTGGTGCAGATGATGAGTTTATAGGCACAGACTATGCAAAAGAACTTTCTGGAGGTTTCTCGTTTCAGGGGTATAGATTCTTCCCTGTGCTCCTTGGTTGGTTGATTGCACCACTGATGTATCTCATCTTTTTGATGATGACCAAAAGACCACTCTGGGCATTTTTCCTCAGCTTCTTATACGTCTTTGATAATGCCATTGTGACACACAGTAGAGCCGCGATGCTCGACAGCATCATGCTGTTTTTCTGTGTCGCTCTCATCGCGATGTACTTTTTGATACTGCACTATAAAGAAAGTAGAAATGGTTTCCCACTATGCAGTTTACTGTTTGGTATTGCATTTGGGTGTGCCATGGCAACAAAGGCGCTCGCTTTGATAATGATATTGTTGGTTCCTGTTATTATTTTACAGCTACGCAATAAAGCAATGTTGAAAAAAAGCAATGTTGAAAATTTTTCAGTATTTCAACATTTCAACATTTCAACATTTGATGTCCATCGTATCAGTCAGTTCTTTATCCTCTCCCTCTGTGGCTTTCTCATAACATACGTAGGAATTTGGCACTTGCACTTTACTATGGGTACAACCATTGTCGATTCCCTTCCCGATAATGGGTACTACCAAGCATCAGAAGAATATAAAGGGCTTCTTGCTGCAGGCCAGATCAATACAAAGCTGATGCTAGAAGAAAATATCAGTTTCCTTAGGCATTACAGTACTGGGGTACCAACGCTCAACCTCTGTAAGCCTGATGAAAACGGTTCACCGTTTTACTTCTGGCCATTTGGTGGACGCTCTATCAACTACCGATGGGAAACACCGGATGGTTCGTACTATCAATACATTACTCTGCAGGCAAACCCTGCGGTGTGGGGTATCGCCTTACTTGGCTTGATACTTGCCTTTGCATTACTACTTGGGTCGTTTGTGATTCCTGGGTCGAAACTTACGTACAAAAACGAGTTGCTCATCTGGTGTGGTATGTGGACTGCGTACATGATTGCGGTGTCTCAGATTGACCGTGTGATGTACTTGTACCACTACTTTATTCCATTGATCTTCAGCTTTATTATTGTGGGATACGTATTGCTTGAGTTACAACAAATTGGTTCCCTTACACTAAATGATCATAAGAAAAAATGGTTAATCCTTCTTCTTGGATTCCTGATTTTTGCAGGTTTCCAATTCTACCGACCACTCACCTACTACGAACCCATCGATGATGCATCATTTAAAAAACGCATGATGCTTCCTGTGTGGGATCTTCGATGCGTCAACTGTGAACGCGAGAGTAAGATTGCGTTGCCGCTTGGCGGTAGCAATTCGTAACAAAACGGTTACTATACTGCTAACCTCTTCTTTTATGGAATTTAATATACGAAAAATAGATCCCTTTTTCCTCATTCTTCTTTTAGGATTACTTGTTCGTATCTATGCATTTGGCACTGTTCCCTCAGGAGTAAATCAAGATGAGCTCTCTACAGGATACGATGCTTGGTCTGTTTTGCATTACAGTATTGATAGAAATGGATTTCGACTTCCGATGATGTTTGTATCGTGGCTCCTTCTACAAGTCGGGCGAATACTATCCCTCTTGAATTTGCGAATAGATTGAAAGCTAAATATGGAGGAGAGATTGTTGATGATGCGATCTCGATGAAATCGGGAGTTGAATCTAAGTCAAAAAACTATCTTGATAAAATCTTAGAGAATCCACACTTCGTTCTTGACAGAGATTTGAGTGCTTTCGCTGGTAAAAATATTGTCATTGTTGATGATATATTCAGCAGTGGGGGAACGGCGAAAAGAATGAGTGATCTTTTAGACTCTCATGGCATCAAATCAAATGACGTTGCGACCATAAGGGCCTCAGATGTTCGTTTTGGTTCCGTCAGGGACTTGGAAAGGCTTGCAACAAAACTTGCAGATAAATATGACAGGTATTTTCTCGGACTGGTATCGAGGCTGGTTGAAGATTCGTCATCCAACTATGACGGCGAAAAATATAGCATCACAATGAAAAATGAGTTGCAGCATATGAACAAAGAGAGCAACCACAGGGCAGCTATGCGTAATGGTGGACGCAGGACATCCATTCCCTGTACGGCAAGGTACGCAAGCGGCAATACCGCAATGAGAATGAAACGGAAATCCTGATTCGCGCTGTAGGGATTCTGCAGGCGATACGACACGCTGGAAATCGTAAGGAAAAGCAATACACCCCATAGTGGCAACGCGGTACGCAGCCGACGGCGCAGGGTATCGACAAGGCCGATGCCGACGAGGGGAAGACAGAATATGCCTAAAAGCAGGATGATGGCATTGAAGTACTTCAAGGAATCGGATAAACCAAACTCTCCCGTGAAGGCGGAGCGATAGAGATATTCCCAGAAAAATCTGCGTCGTGTCTCGTCACTCCAAGGATTGTTGTAGGGGATGGTAACGATCTTGACAGGATTAAACGTGAGGAAATTGGACAATGTATTTTCTAGTTGCAGCCCT
The DNA here is from genome assembly GCA_027592135.1 of bacterium. Lineage (GTDB taxonomy): Bacteria > Patescibacteriota > Gracilibacteria > Peribacterales > Peribacteraceae > UBA2170. The sequence goes on from JAQCIJ010000026.1 coordinate 12,142, forward strand.
GAATGCATTCCTTCATTCCCAAAGCTGCGGAAACGGCTCGATCTCTCCTCGATGCCGAGGCGCAGCACGAGCAGCCATCCTATGAGTAGCACAACAAGCAAAAACGATACCGCGCCGTGAAGAACACGTGGATGCCAGTGAATCCCTCTGCGAAGAAAGTAGCAAGCCACGATGACGGGTGAGACGGCAACAGTACTAATTTTCGTGAGAAACGCGAGAGCAAAAACAATGGACAGTGAGTACCAATCTTTCCATTTGCCCATCAGCATGAAGCGCGTCAGCAAGCCAACCATGACAAGAACGAGTGGTATATAGAGGACATCATTAGAGATGCGCGCTGCGTTGAAGATGAGAGAAGGAATTGTGCCCACGACGCCCACCGTCAGCATCGCTTTCCACGAATCTTTTGACGACCGAAAGAGCATGCGTGCGATCCATACTGTGATCAGCAAGGTTGCGATCGACAGCAGGAGAGAGACGAACTGTATGTGTGCAAGAATGGTGTGGTCGGCAAAACCAAGCAGCTGCTCTAACCGCATTAATAATCCTGACAGCACATAGTAGAGCGGATTTTGATGAAATTCCCATCCGTCCTGCGCAGGGGGGATGGCCAGATGCTGTGCCACATAGCGGATGTAATCAATGTGTGCGTCCGTATCGTGTCCGCGAACACTGTATGGGGTAGAGGCGTAGTACAGTATGCGCAATAGCACGCCTAGGCCGAACGCCGACCAAATTCCTACATTGGCACGTACACATTTGAGCGATAAAAGCGCAACGCCCAGCAAGCATAACAACACGACGAAGAAGATTTTAAAAAGTATGCCGAGCAAATCCAATGTCCCCACGCCAAGTCGAAGGCTACCGAGTCCACCCGTATCACGAATACGCACCGAAAACACATTGTCCCCCGAAGTAAGATACGGAGCCAGGTTGATATCCCGACCATTTCCATAATCGCAGAACTTCGCTATGTCAGATGGCACTTCGTGACTATTGATCGTCATGCTTTCAATACAGTCATCGGGTTTAACCCGGAAATACGAGGGTCGGATTACGGTGGAGTGCGTAACGAAATTCACCGTGAAATATTCCTTTGATGTCGGAATGCTGAGAGGCATCGAACCCTCATGGACATTTTCCTCTCCATCGTAACGGTAGCTGACAGGACCGTACGAAGGAATAAAGAGACCGTACGCACCTATGAATATCAGTAGTGCGATGATGAGGCTTATCCATCTGTGCAGCCAAAGAATGTTCATCAAGCGTACGAGACGGGGTGTCGATTGCCACTGCCACCCCAGGAAGAATGTTGCCCCGCAAACGACAAAGATAAGCAAATTACGAAAATTGTGTAGCGTGATGAGACTCAGCGTCGCCTTCTCGATGCCCTGCATGTAGACATGAAACGTCGTCCAGCCGAGCAATACCGTCAGTAGCAGCAGGATACAGGTGCCTCGGCGTGGCAGGGCACGGTCCGAGAAGCGTTCTCCGATCCACAGAAAGAGCAGCGGTAGCACCCACATGAAATACTGCGGAGAAAGAACGGGTGCCCATCCGATCATCCATAACATAGCGACGAGAAACGGCATCGCAAGGGGGATGATCTTACCCCTGCGCTGTTTGATCCACAGGAATACAGACCACGCAGCCAGTCCACCGACGACGAAGAGGGTCGATAGTATGCTGGTACCCCGCCCGAGATCGACGTTGTGGTGTGCGCCATAGCGCAGCTCAATATGCGGCCTTGTACCATGCAAATACTGCCACAGCGCATTGAGACCTGACCAGGTACTCTCTTGTTGAATACCGCGATCAGAGTGATATTTGAGGAAGTATTGCGTGTTGGAGAGGAACGCATCAATACCTAGTATTCCAATTGAGAACACAATGCCCAGAATGAAGCCCGATGCCATGCCCCAGGTGAGCCGTAAGCGATGTTGGTGCGGGGTTGCGAGTAAAAGAAATGGTATAAGGAAAATGGGAGTAATTTTCAGTGATGCAGCGAGCACCAAGAAAAAACCACTGAGGAAAAATCGCGTATTGTTATGACAGATCCATGTGAGCAGGAGCAACATGCAGATGAAAATGTCGTAACGCGCGAAAGATAGTTCCGAGCCTAGCAAAAGTGTTGTCAGACAGATAGCGGCTGTAAACCATACGCAATATTTTTCCCTGCCAATGTAAAGCACGTAAGTTGCAGCGCCTATCATACAGACAAACAGCAATACTGCCCATGCTTTATGAAACGATGAGAGCGGGTTGAGCGTCTGCAGCAGACAAAAGACACTGGAGATGAGGGGGGGATATTCACTCGTCAACTCCGAAATGGCTCCCGTTCGGGCGGATTCTGCTCTACTCGCGATATCAGCATAGAGCCCGATATCACCAGAGCCTCGAATAGAAGGATAGGCGGCCACCAGCATCAAGCCGAAAAACAGAGAGAGAAAGAAGAGTAGGAGAAAGTGCTGTCTGCGCATAATTGGATTGTGAACGTCTAGGAACAGTTAGAGTGATGCGTATACAGCACCATGCCCCAATTGTTCTCTACGGCATGATAATACTGCGTAAGCCATCGCTGCAGCGTGCTGTCGGACACAGCCCCACGCATCCAACCCTCAATGAGAATTGAGCAAGCATCGTTCTCCATCGCGAGCAATTGCTTTTCCGTGTAGCGAGGTCTCGACACTGGCGGGCGCATATAGGCATCGGAAAAAGCATGAATAATGGGAACGCCTGCATTGACCGCGTAGATGGGCTGATGCGTGAGGACAGGACCGCCTGCTTGTCTAACTGCTTTAACGAGCTCGTGATATGGAGTTTGACGGTTATACAGCCATTCTCCCAGCAGCGAGGGCATGACGATGGAGGTGTGCATTGTACACAGCAGACTGATTGGCATAGCAATACCCAGCGCCGACCATCGGCCCAACCTCCCGACACAACGTTGCATAAGGATTACAAGGCAGAAGATGCCCGCTGCGAACGCAGGCCCCGCAATCGACAAATAATGTGGATAGAAATTCGACGAGAGCAGGAGAGCTACGAGGATGATACCGAGCATGACAAGTGCTAACGGTCTCAAGTGACGGAAGTAAAGCGCCACTGCAAGCGACAGTGTGCTCACCCCATAGAACAGTACATCTTTATCCAGAGTTAAGAGTGCTTGAATACGCAAGAATTTGCTTTCAGATGAACGTCCGAGCTGATCAAGGACAATCTGTTGAAGTGCATTGGGTATCGTGAGCAAGTACAGCAACGCAATACCAATGGCGCTTCCAAGTATCCACGCATATCGAACGATCTCTTGTTTTCTCACGGCCTTGTCGCGCATCCATATCAGCAGCATGCTCGCCATCAGCAAATTCGGAAGCGTTGGCAAAAACAGCAATGCGCTCGCGCATGCTAAAAGAATCTGGAGCACGTAGCTGTAACGCCAAGACCGGCCCACACTGCCGACAAAGAGAAAAAGAATGAGGAAATCGTTCGCGAGTTGCCTGATTGCGAGAAATCGAAAGTCGTGATGGACCATCTCGTGGAAACTCAAATAGAAGAACACCGCAATGATCGGGGCTGCGATGCCCGGCGAGATTCTGCGTAGAAATAGTGCGAGCGGCACTGCTACAAAGCAATTTATGAAGAGAAATACCAGCCGCACGCCAAAGAGTCCTGGCAAGATCTTCAATCCCAATCCAATGAGAAGCGGAAGAAGCGGCATATGCCAAAAACCGAAATCCACATGCGGAACCAATCCGCTCCACATCATTATTCCTGTTACAGCGTACACCCCTTCATCTGTGTCAGGCATCGCAGCTTCATGGAGGTGCATCGCCTGCAGAAAGAAGAACCCGAACGCTAGCGCAACGGCCAGTGCGACGTAGAGCATTTCTGATTCTTTTGATGTATGTGTCACGGTGGCCTTTGTGGAAGAAGAAACATGTTGATTGTAACAATTGTATTGTGATCTAACAATTGAATGTCCCCTGCATCAATTATTACGTATGCGTTCTTTATGTTTAACACAGAAATGCATGAACGCTACTTGTTCCCCTATATGGTATTTGGACTACCACTACTTCTTACTGGTCGAAGGGGTATCCTCCTCTATTCGGGAACATCACTACTCTTTATCCTCAACTTTGCTTCTATTGTTTCGTTTAGTTCATTCGATAGTTGGATCCTACAAGATGAGTTTAAAGAATCCTCTCCTGTGATTATTGCAACACTCCAATGCATTCTGTTCTTCCTTACATGGGGTTACATAGATACCTACCAACGGACACTTCACAGAGATGAATCGCTACTCCACACTTGCTTACGTACTATTCGGAGCCATTAAGTTTTAAACGCAGATCAAACAGCTCTCTAATCATACCGCGCATTACACGACCACTTCCTCCGCATTGGGTTCCTG
>JAQCIJ010000027.1 GCA_027592135.1 bacterium
ATCCCGAATCTCATTCAACTTTTCAAAAACCCTTTGATACTCTGGTCTTCTCATATCCCTCGCAAACCGCAAAGGTTCCAAATCCTTTGCATCAATCTCCGGTGCTGCCGTTGCCGCAATAGACATTAATCTTTGTCCCATCTCATCCTTCATCAATTCCAAAGTGTATTTATACATTCCTGCAGTTACTAGTAGTGCAATACACGCACAGCTGAGCAATGTGATAAGTACTTTCTTTGTGCGCGACAGTGCAAGTATATGCTGCAAGAGCGACTTATGAAACGCTGCCAATCGTATTGCTACAAACAACATAAATAATCCTAAAAATAGCCAAAACGGCTTAAATGAGCCAAGAGTCATAACTTGAACATCTTCAGCCAATTTATCAACCCCCAGAACCGCTACGGCGTTACCCTCTTCATCACGAATCGGAGCAAACCCTGAAATAAACGTCCCCCATTTGTCCTCAAATGGCTCTCTCTCAGCAAATGAATGTTTCATACCTTCAAAAGCTCCCGGTATTTCCGAAACGTCGTATGGCATACCGGGGATAGGGATTTCATCCTCTTCTCCCAGTATTCCATCATTATTAAAATCGATACCTTTACCTATGTCTAAACCATAAGAATCCGCAACGAACTCATACATATTTTCCACATCTGTTGGCCTAATAATATAGACATATTTTACACCGTCATTGTCTTTGCGAATTGTATCCAATGCCTTAACTACTCTTTTGTATGCATCGGTTTGCATATCTGCTTCCGTTCGCAACAATTGAATATCATCGGGATTAAAAATAGGAGTTCCTGTCGATGCTATTGCCAATACTTTGTCTCTCATTCTCTCCACATTCAACCGCGCATTATTCATATAAAGCATTCCCGTAAGTCCTGCGGCGACCAAGCCAAGAACACCAAATGTTACAATGCTTTTTTTACTCATAATAAATTCACGCAGCCCCGAAAGCACTTGCGTTTCCAAATCTGCCTCTCCCGGTTTTATATCCGCAGAACACACCGCACACTCCTCCTCCGCCCCCTCTTTGCCTGCTCTGCACCACAACATGTTAAATACCTTCTTCTGCCCACTTGCCAATTCAGGGTAATGAATAAAGCTCGCTTTCTGTTCGCTTACGTCTATACAAGCAACAGTGTTTCCAACGATGAGCTGCTCAAAAGACACGGGGAAATCTTCTGGTTCTACCAACTTTGTTTCTCGGTATTCGTACACATCTCGTGATTGATACCGACGACCAAGTGGAACATTCGGGCTTATGACACGCATAAATATTTTCTTTCTTCGACGCTGACGAAAAAGGTCTACACGGAATTCCAAAAGCGGGTCATCCTCTTCGCGCATTGTCGACGGCGTAAAGAGAATCCACTCACGCTCTTCCATCGTTAACAGCTTTGTAAACGCCTGTTGAATGCCTGCCATTCCTTCGAAAAACTCCATCTCTGGTCGAGCGGATTCATGTTGCACTGTCGAGATAAATGCCTCGAAGTCTTGGCGCTTTCTCTCGAGGACTGCATGGCGCTGCGCCATGTCTTTTGCCATCCACGTATTAATCGCATCCAAAGAAGAGATCGCATACTTGGATGTATCATTGATGTTTTCTCTGGTGACGATTTTTCTCTCTATCAGTTTTTTGGTCGCTTGATCTAATACCCCTGTACTCTTTCCTGTCTTAGAGGCCAGCTCGCGCAGAGTCAGCGTCTGGCCTTCCAGAAGCCTCTTTAGAATGAGGATCTCTGTAGGCGTAAACCCTGCCTCTTGGAGGTAGGTTTCTATGCTGGTAGGGAGTGTTACCATAACAACTGCGTATTCTACAGCAAAGTTTAGGAAGTCAAAGCGACTTTACACAGCCTTTCCGCTTCAGTAAGCCATATTATAATAGAAATGGCTCTATGGAGCTGAATTTTAAGTTCCACGAGCGTATGGAACAGAGGTGTCAGAAGGTGCAGAGGGTGCAGAGGTATCTAGAGCGAATCCTGTAATTTCCGTATTAAATAGCTAATTCTCTTAATTTTATCATCTGCAGAAAGGTATCCAATATCTTTTGAGAGAAATAATGCATAATGGACTTCCTCCGGCGATATTCGTAGGCACACTACTGGATGCCCTGCAAAGCTGATATACCAATCAATTAATGCCATATACCCATTTACATAACTCATGAGCTTCTCTCCAGACAATCAACTTCTGATAAGGGCGAACATGCATAAAAGCAGCATGACACCTCTGCACCCTCTTCACCTCTCAAAGAAGCCCCCAACCCCGTTCCACCATACACCAAAACTACTCTTCACTCTTCAGCCACTCATAGGTCTCTTTATCGATTTCTCCGTTCTTCAAGAGTTCTTTGGCATGCTTCCCAAAGGTACACATTCCCATGTCACTTCCTGTCTGGAGAACAGACTTTAACTCTTGAGTTCTGTTATCCCGAATAATATTTGCAACAGCAGGAGTATTGATCAGCACTTCACGCTGGGCTATACGACCTCCGTGAGCGCACGGTACGAGCCTCTGAGCGACGATAGCACGCAAAGAGAGGGAAAGGCTGTGTCCTGACCTGCTGCTGCTGATGTGGGGGAAATACGTCCACAATACGATCTATAGTCTGTACAGCGTTAGGTGTGTGCAATGTCGCAAATACCAAATGACCAGTTTCTGCGAGTGTTAGGGCTGCAGCAATGGTATCTAGGTCACGCATTTCTCCGACTATGATGATATTAGGATCTTGCCGTAGTACGCCACGCATCGCTGTTGGGAATTCATGAAAGTCTCTACCAAGCTGACGCTGACGAATAAGGCCCTTTTCGCTTGAGAAGATAAATTCGATAGGATCTTCCAGTGTCACAATGTGACCACCCTTATGGGTAGCAATATGCTGCACCATCGCAGCAAGAGATGTCGATTTACCAGCACCCGTTGGGCCAGTGAATAAAATCAAACCTTCTGATTCATCACAGAGATATTCTAGCTCTTCTATACCGATGTCTTCGAGACTCGGAATAGTATCGGGGATGATACGTGCCACAAGACTTGGGTTACCCTGTTCGTACGAACAGTTGATACGCAGACGCACTCCACTCGATGTGCTGTAGCCCGCATCAATTTCTTTATCTTCTTTGTACGTTTTATATGCAGTAGGCCCGAGAACACTTTTGATAAACGCATCAACTTTGGTTACGGTATTTTTTTCTTTCCCTTGATGGTGCAACTCACCATTGATCCGAAAAATAATTGGGCTCCCCACAGCAATGTGCACATCGGAAGCTCCGGCTTTGGCAGCCTTAGTAAATATGGTGTTTGCAACGGAAGGCATCAGATCATTATAGCGCAAAACGCTATTTTCTCCTATTCAGGCGTTGCACGGCACATAGCAATAACCAGCTTACCAATTTTCTCAGTCTTGGCATCATCTAGACCTTTTTCGGCTGATTCCTCTAGCCATAAAGAGAGCATTTCTAGCTCTTCATCGGCTTCGAGGTTTTGGCCTACACAGATTTGCACGCGCTCTTCTAGTAAGTCTATGATCTGCTGATCAATTTTCTCGAGTTGTTCTTTGATATCTACAAGTGTCATCATGACCGAGATATTGATTGATTTTCAGAAGAATGCAACTGCCAAATGAAAAAAATGTACTATTATTTTACTTTGTCTATTTTACTGGTTTTACAGAAATCCGACCTGGCAATCTATCCATACAACGCAGAAGTACATCTTCTGGCTTAAGAAAGAGAATAAATGCAGGAACAATAAAAATAAATCACCAAATCGAAAGCATTGCTCCCACAAAAATTAAAAATGCAGAAAGAAAAATAAATAACGGAACTTGGATGCGTGGAATCCATAATGGGTAAGTGTCAGTGGTAAACGAGCGTACCATCTCGCCAAAGGAGTAGCCCAATGGGTATAATCAGAATATGAATAGTGTAAAAAGTCAGCAACGTGCCGAAAAACTCCGCAATGAAATCTGGAGATTAAACAAGGCATACTTTATCGATAACAAAGAAGAGGCATCAGAAGATGTCCGTGATGCCCTCAAGCAAGAGCTGATAGCACTAGAGGCTGAGCATCCAGAACTGATAACACCCGACTCCCCTACACAACGTGTCGGTGCACCACTCGATGGCAGACTGCCAAAGATCGCTCATCTCACTCCAAAAGAATCTCTCACCGATGCGTTCTCGCACGAAGAACTTGTAGAGTGGATCGACCAGATGGAACGCGCACTTGGCAAAGAGAATGTGCAATTTGAATTTGTATCCGAATTAAAGATTGATGGACTGAACGTAACATTGATTTATAAAAAAGAAGGTTCAGAGGGTGCAGAGGTAACCCCCGTCAATGAGAACAAAAAGCGATATCATTTATTCCGTGCGATAACGCGGGGTAATGGTATTGAAGGTGAAGATGTTACACACAGTGTGAAGACCATTGAATCTGTACCACTTTCTTTTGTGTTAGATCGAGAAAATGCACCAGAATATTTTGAAGTTTCTGGCGAAGTCTACATGCCAAAAGCAGCCCTCATTGATTTGAATTCAGCCCTAGAAGAAGCTGAAAAGTTCGCAAACCCACGTAATGCTGCAGCCGGAAGTTTACGGCAATTAGATCCCAAAATTGCCGCCAGCAGAAAGCTGGCCATCTTCTGTTATGAACTGGGAAAAGATACAACCGAAGCGTTAGAAATTACGTCTCAAAAAAAGTTGATGGACCTTATTCGGAGTTGCGGCATTCCTATTAATACCGAGCTACACGTTCTCAGTAGTCTGAAAGAAGTCGAAACAATGTACGAAGACTTTCAGAAGCGACGAGACAGTTTGCCCTACGACATTGATGGCATTGTTATTAAAGTAAACGAAAAGAGGATGCAAAAAGATTTGGGTTCCACAGCCAAGGCACCACGTTGGGCACGAGCGTATAAGTTTCCTGCGCAGCAAAAGACCGCTCAGATTCTTGATATTCAACTGCAAGTTGGCCGAACAGGTGCCATTACTCCTGTAGCACATCTTAGTCCCACGCACCTCGCAGGAAGCACCGTAACGCGTGCTACGTTGCATAATTCCGATGAGATAGAACGTCTGGATATTCGTATTGGCGACACGGTTGTTGTCCAAAAGGCTGGTGATATTATCCCGGAAGTTGTGGAAGTACTGCTAAATTTACGACCTGTAAATTCGCGCGCATTTCACTTTCCTCTGCACTGCCCAAGTTGCGAACAACCACTTGTTCGCCCAGAGGGAGAAGCGGTGCACCGTTGCTCCAATACAAACTGTAGCGCAGTACGCCAAGAGAAGATCGAACATCTCGTATCTCGCTACGCGTTTAACATCGAAGGCTTTGGAAAAGAAACAATCGATGTGCTGCTCGAGCAAGAACTCGTATCGGATGCGGCAGATATCTTCTTTCTGACCTACGACGTTCTTATCGGTTTGCCACTGTTTAAAGAAAAGAAAACAGAAAACGTACTTTCTGCTATAGAAAGTGCTAAGAATGTTCCGCTTGATCGATTCCTTTTTGCACTTGGGATTCGTCATGTGGGGCGAGAAACTGCAGAAATTTTATCGCTTAGACTGCAGTGGCCCACAACTGAACTCTCCATGCAGCAGCAATCTTCCACAAGCGCACAGGCAACACTCTTTGGTAAAGAGACCGAAGCAGTAAAGATCAACGGTATTACCATGGGCGATATTGCAAAAACCATACAAGCTCTAACACTGGAACAACTTTCGACCATCGATGGCATAGGTAGTGTCGTTGCGCAGTCACTCGTCGAATGGATCGCCGAAGAAGATAACCGTGCACTGCTGCATAAATTTGAAAATGCTGGAGTGGTTGCCGTGCTTCCAGAGGGAAGCCACGCAGAACAAACCCTTACCGGCCAGACGTTTGTCTTAACCGGGACACTTCCTACACTTGCGCGAGAGGAAGCTAAAAAGATGATTAAAGACCGTGGAGGAAAAGTGAGTTCTTCTGTGAGTAAAAATACGCATTACGTCCTCGCAGGCGATGAGCCAGGGAGTAAATTCGACAAAGCAAAAGAGTTTGGAGTACCGATACTTACCGAGGAAGAATTTACGCAGTTACTCGGGTAACTTACGCAATCTCTTCATGCACTGTCTCGACAACATCTCGCAGGGTCACGAGAGATTTTACGAAACACTTTTTCGCTCCAAGGCTGATGGCCTTATCACAGTACTTTTCGCTCCCAAGGTTGGTAATAACGTAAAGAGGAATGTCAGCGTTTTCTGTATCTGCTTTGCCTTCAAGTAGAGCAAATCCATCGATGTTTGGCATGTGCAAATCCGTGACAATCACATCAAAGGTATCACTTTTTAGTGCGTCCATCCCTTCTTGTCCATCTGCACACGTAACGACTGCATACCCTTTAGTGGTAAACTTTACCTCCAAAGCCCCACGAAGTGCTTCGTCGTCATCGATAACCAGAACTTTTTTTGTTTTTATCATTTCATCTTATTATAGCGTATTTGACGGTTTTGATCAATTTTGGCTTTCCAATGCCGATTCCTTCCATGCTTCAATAACTTTTCGTACAAAATCCCCCCTTGGCCCAGGGACAATAGAGTAAAAAATATGCTTACCATCTCTCCGTGCATGCAGTAATCCAGACGCTCGCATTAGTCCTAGATGATGGGAAAGTGCCGGCTGAGTTGCTGCAGATGTCTGCTGTTGTAGATCTGCAACATGCATCTCTAATGTACGTGTCAGAACATCAAAGACTTCTAAACGAATTTTTTCACCAAGCATCTTACATACTTCTATTAGCGCTTTTGCCTCCTCAGGTCTCAATCGATCAACTAGATGATCTGCATCTGGTACTGGATCTCTTTCTGCATCACCTGAGTGTACTGCATCAATAGTCATAAGAATGTGGGCTAAAAATCATCATCATCATAGGGTGAATCATAGTCATTACCATACTCGTGCTCTAGTTCATCATCATCATCATCAAAGGGGTCGTCTGCATCTGCCCCATCAGCAAATTCTACCTGACGAATAACCCTATCTGCATACTTATTTCCTTTAGGCTGAGGAGGCGCTACTCGTGGCTTTTTTACCTTAGATACTTTTGCACGTGCAATGTTTGCTCTTCCACTTTCTGCAGCAACGCTTTTCTCCCAATTCGTACGCGTAAATTTCTGCTTGTTATTGTCTTCCTCTGCTTTTTTAATATTCCCCTTTGCATTGTGAGATATTTGCAGCACTTCTTTCAGCGTACATTCTAATGCAACCTCTTGGAGTATTGCCGATCGCACATCATCCCCTTTTCCAGCGGTTCGTAAAGCAGTATCAAATTCGTCGATAAACTGTTCTATCTTGTTGAGCGTTGCAAATTCTCGTATATACGCTTTTCCAACTCCATGCTGATTTCTTGAAACATTTTTAGGTATTTGCGGAAACTGTAAAACGAACGACTGCTCTGTAAGAAGATGATCGCTTGTTTTTGGAGTTGTGACATGTGCGTTCTCTCTACGCGTATGTGTTTCAAATTCATTTTTTGTACTGGCAGACCAGGTCTGTTGAGGTTTTAGATGTAACCCTGCTATTTGCTTAGATTCTACAGCACAATCATCCCTACCAATAAAGTGTTGGCCAGGATGTAGTGTTATTGGTCCTGCCGCTTCAATACCTGCATCATTGAGATAGGCAAGCCATGGAAGCCTATTTCGTAAGCTGTGATCCTCAAAGAGCTGCTGCACTATGAACCCATTTTCCAACATGCTGTGGAACTGTCGACCAAAGAGTCTCTTCATAAATTCCATTGTCGATGCAGATTCTTTTACCCCCATAAATGTCGCTCGAAGCTTTCTCCAGTCAAAGGAATCTACCACTCTATCCATAGATCCTACGAGACACGTCTGCGTATACACTGGGTCATTCATCCGTAACTGTATGCGCCCTGTATGTTCTTCGGTTTTAGAGTTTGGGTTATATGCTATAAAGCGAATACCAGTGTCGCCATATTCTTGGCGTAGGCGCATAACAACATATGGCACAAGATCATTATGAACCACTACTAGCTGAGAGCCATCCTCTATTGCCTGCGGAGTATCTGTTGCAGTAGGAAGCGCGATGTTTTCCCCAAACTTCTTAATAAGCTGTTCTGCGGCTTCGTACGATCCTGATGGGAAACGCACACTCTCATCTCCAGGGAATACATGCATGCGAGGGGACTGAAGAACCTTGTCTGGACTATTGATTGCATCTTCTACGGTAAAGTGTGAAAAGTGACCGTCGTACTGTGAGCGCTTTGGATCTCTATAGGCAGTTGCAGCAAAAACATGAGCATCCTTCTGCGCTCCGATATCAGGATGAGAACCTATGCTTGCTAATTCGCTTGGATGTAATTTTCCTCCTTCATCTAAAAACCCAAACATAAGGTTACGAAGAAATGGTGCCATTTTGACTCGAACAGCGTGCTGATATGTCGATGGAAGTGACATCACCGCTATACGAGTATTTGCAGAAGGCACAGACCCATCCGCTCCTCCGATGGTATTAAAGCCACTCTGAATAAAGACACTTCCTTTTTGAAACATTTCGTTAGGCACTCCAAAGAGCAGATCTCCTTTTCCTTCACCATTCTCAGTCTCTGATGGTGGAGACAGCTCAATAAATTCTAAATCAATTGCATTGGCAGCAAGTACCACTCCTCCTTGGCGAGATGCACAACAGGCAAGTTGGTTCATGACACGCTTGTGATGTGGAAAGCGTACAAACTCATCCCAAAGTCCTTCTCTGTCCCGTAAAGACTGCTCTATAAGCTTCTCTGCAGCTGCTACTGATTCTGGCTCCGCTTTGCAGATCTCCATCCAAACTTTCTCTGGAAAGAACTCAAATCCACTTCCACGAAACTCTTGATCGACAAACGTACTCTGCTCTCGTACTTCACGATTGCGCATTTTAGAAAATTCAGTCGATAGCATCGTTTTTCTCATTGCATCCTTTGTCAGAGTTTGTTGCATAACAATTGCCTTTCTTCGAACGAGCACTAATACATTCCCATCAAGCACTCCACGTACCATCATGCGAGAAAGTGCTGCAATAATAATTCCCATGATTCGCGTCTTTCCGCTACCTGGAGCTTCTTCCATAAGAAAGCTCGTGAGTTCTGCATTGTTATAGCGTTTTTGCACGAGCATCTGAATACATTCAATAACCAATGCTTTCTGATGCCTCCAGATAGGGTCTCCGTTTACCGTGTCGTCTTCTTTTTCATATTCCCTCAGCATTGTTGTAAGTTCATTTACAAGATGCTGATGCATTTCAGAAGATTCTCCATACATTTTCAAAAATTCTTTATACGTATCAGGCCCTGGCTGTCCCCCTCTCTTTTCCTGCTTTGCCTCGGGCGGAAGGACTTCATCATGAAATGTAGCCCATTGATTGTATTTCTTTTGAAATTCTGTGGTGTTAATACTCAGAAGCTTTGGAATAGCACTGTCATCATATTCTACGAAAGCCTCTGCAGGAGTTTCTACTTTTGACATGAAGTAGAGCATTTTGCATTAAAATAAGGCTTTATGACAAGGAATATATTAAGAATCCAAAAGAGATTCTCCTATACATTTGGATATCGCTCTTTAAATTCATCGAGAGATAACGGCAATATTCCATCATACCCTGCAAGAGCCATTTTATACTCAGCTGCAAATTTTCGATCTTGTAATGCTGGAACATCTCGTGCCTCTTCACAAAAACGCATCGCCTGTACAAATTGTTTTTGATTCCGCAGTGCTACAACATATTTTAAGGCTAGATTTATATTCGTCTGAAGCATTGGTTTGAAATGCCCTCTGTGACACCAACTTATTGCCTCTTCTGTTTTTCCACTCTCTACAAGGCCAATAATATGCACAACAAAGAGATCTGGGTTCATTTGAAAAAGCCCGACAATGGCGTGCCCCCTCAGTGGAGCAAGTTCCTTATCCATATCTGCTCTATTTTGCAAAACTTCTTGTACATGTTCTGGCATTTCGTTTGTAACTAAAGACATACAAACTGAATGAAGTATATGTGTATCTCCAACAAACATATCACCCATATTTAACATTAATGCAGGGTCTCTAAACTTATTGCCTCCCAGTTTTTTCTTCAATTCAGATATTGCACTATTGGCTGTAAATAGATGTGGCACTAACGACGGCACACCATCTTCTTCAGAATCACTCTCTCGTAATAATCGATCTGTATCTTCTATAGTAGTAACATGATCCACACACTCTCCTGTCATCTTAAAATTAAGAATACTCAGTCGCACTGAGGCAATTTCCCTAAGTAATAGGCGTAAATCTGCAATTTCATCTTCATTATGATCTCTGTGAAATACCTCCATAGAAACATTATGATGGAGACCCTTAACAGCAGCACAATTTATATGTTCATCACGATTTACAGAATTCAGTCTAGGTAGATTTCTATCTGGAGGCATTCCCCCAGAATGAATAGGGATAGCAGCCACACGTTTAGCTCCAAAATTTAATGCTTGTTGTATCTGATTACGGGAGGCATTCATTCTTGTTAGCAAGCGTTCTATTTGAGTTGCATGTGCTTTGTATTCTGGAGAACTCTTTACAAGATCCCCTGCTCCTGGTTGCCCATGCTGTCTGTCTGTTGTCATAGCAAAAGATAATAGTGAGTATTTGCCTATACGAGCAAGGAATTACACCCTTTTTACTTTCTCCTCTACTAAAGCAGCGGTACACTCCTCTTCGTGCTCGCCCAGGTGGCGGAATTGGTAGACGCGCACGCTTGAGGGGCGTGTAGGAGCAATCCTGTGGAAGTTCGAGTCTTCTCCTGGGCACCATAAATCAATTATTGAGCCATATTGTGCAATTGCCTGCTTTTCATGTAGCTGAATCGCTTGTGCGACTTTTTCTATCCGTACGTTATGATCAGCAAAGATCTTGGTAGCACTAAAGATAGTAGAAAATGGCTCTGCTAGCATAAAAGTGACTTGTTTATCCTTCAGTTCTAACCGCTGCCCAAGAAGCCCAAGTATTTCAAATTTCTTCTCTCGTGAACCTGTAGCAAATTTCTCTTTAAGCTTATTTGTTATAGAGAGTGCCGTGATGATTTGCTCAGTCCACTGAGAACTATCTTTATCAAAATCTTGTATGAGAGCAGCCTGATGCCTCTTCTCTCTTTCCATTGTCTGCATCTTCTCTCTAAACATATCTTCCTGAAGTGCAGTACTGTTATCCAATTGCCTATCTAATAAACGATCTATTTTGGATACTAGTGTTTTATATTCATACTGATACTTACTCAGTGTAGCCTTGTGTTTTCGTTTTCGATCAGATTGGCTTACTTTCAACTTTTTAAGTGTGTGCTGTAATAGTGGCTCTGGAATATCTACAAGATCTACTACCTTAGCCAATTGCCTCTCTAGGTCGGGCTCCGTGATGGAGCCCGATTGTTGACATGTACAACCTCTGCTTCGTTTGGAGCAGCGATAGTATCTATACTCTTTTGTTCTACCTGCTTTTTGAATGTATTTCCTTTTTACATCAACAATAATCTTGCAGTTGCACGTATCTTTACATTCACCGCAGTGGAGCAAGCCTGCATAAGGTGTTTCATGTTTCTGTGGTCGTGGTCTCCCTTTTCGACCTAATATTTCTTGTGCTTTGTCATACTCGGAAATAGTAATCATAGGTACATGAAGACCTTGGTACACCTCGCCTCCCCATGAAAACTCACCACAGTAGAAAGGATTTTTAAATACTTGATAGAGCGTAATACGAGACAGTGGTCTTGATCCTTTCTTGCGTGAGCCTCGTAGATTTAACTTGAGCTTCTCTGTAGCGTAGTTAGTAATCTCGGGGACAGTTTTAGTACCAGAAAGAAGTAAATCCCAACATTCTCGCACCTTTTCGAATCTATCAGGGTCTACTAATACTTCTCGTTCTCCCTTAAGCCCATGATAATCAGCCATGTAGCCAATAGGTGAAACACCTGGCTTCCAACCCATTTTTGCTTTCTGATTCATTCCTCGTTTTACATCTTTACCTAAATCTATGGAATACTGCGTTGCCATTCCAAATTCTAGAAGCATCATCAAAATATTATCTCCAGGTAGGTACGTACGGTCTGGCGTAATGATAGCTTTGATAATTCCTTGTTGTAGTAACCACTGTATCTCTCCTGCCTCAACAGAATTTCTAGCAAGACGATTAAGTTTCCAGCAATACAGTACTTCAATAATACCTGACATGAAATCCTTCATCATTTGCGTGTATTCATCTCTTTTGCCAGGCTTCTTTGCTGACTTTTCTTCTTTGTATGTTTTTACAAGAACGTCGCCATTACGTTGAATCAATTTCATATTTTCTTCTTCTTGTCCTTCAGTAGAGAGTAGCTGTTTTTCGTCTGCCTCAGAACTCTTACGTAAATATTGGCATCCTTTACGTGGTGTTTTAATAGTTTCGAACATAAGTAGTGGGTAATAAGTAGAAATGCCCATAAAAGGCAGTCCTGGGAACCACATCAGCCAGAAGCCTTTGTGCAAGACTGCCATTTATAGGCAGCGTAAACACTGACGTCTGGAGCAGTGATGTGGTTCCATTGGACATAATAACAAAAAATAGAACAGATACACAGGGTCATATTTGCTTGGAGTAATCCCCAAGTATTTCTGACTCTGTGTGAGATAAATATGTCTGGCACTCCTTAGAAAGAAACCAGTTTAAGTCATCATTAAGTTGAACGTGAATAGATGGTTCAAGCTCTTCATCATACTCTTTACAAAGCTTAAGTAGACAAAGGGTCTTTAGCTCTTTTCGTGCAGTAGTGTCGCTACATTGTAAAAACTTCTCTGTGTGCCCTGTGTTTAGTTTGCCATTGTTACGAAGTAATTCACGAAACAGCGGTGCTCTAAAATTGGGTGCAGAGTCTAAGGTAATGTGGAGCACTATTGGAATGTCCTCTGCTGTGAGCTGTGTTCTGCCCATAGCGAGTGCATGACCTCTGGCGAAGTTATACAGACATTGATTGATACGATCAGGTTTTTCTATGAGAGGTATGGTGTAACTCAATTCATCATTGGAATCTCCTCTTTCTCTGTATACCAATACCTGTCCCCTTAAACGAGCTAGAAGCAAAGCGCATCGAGAAATAATAGCCAATATATGCTCTGGATCAGACTCTCTATCCCAATCTAAGCCATTAGGGTATTGGTTCCATAGAGTCCTTAGTAAGTCTTGTGTTGCACTTCTACATTGAGCTTCTTTCTCTTTGTAAGGCTTGCTTTGTAGTTGCCGTACAAGATCTATTTCAGACTTAGTTTTAGTATGTAGGCTTAAAAAGAAAAGTCTTTGACCTAGTGTACCCATAGCCTTCCATACTCTCAGAGGAATAGGTGTAGATGCTGCTAGCATTGTAAAAAGGTAGTCCCCTCGTAATGCCCTTCTGCCATGCACACCTGTATCTGTAGACAACCCTTCTCCATCAAGTACTCTTGTAAGAATACCCATATTCCGTATAAGATCATCCTCTCGTAGAGAAAAAATAGTTGCCATGTCTCTTACGAGAAACATTTTTCTGCGAATACGAGGAAGAAGGTCTATGTCTTTTAATTTCTCCATTTTTACATTAGCTGCGTTGGAAACAAAGGAAGATGGAGTGAATGTGTCAGAGGAGTACGTTAGACCTTCTAGCTCATCGAAAAAGTTGATGGTGATAGTTTTGCCTGCACTCGGTACATCAATAAGTACTAATGCAAAACAATTTGTAACGTCTTTTATCAGTAGTTGCGTTACAACACTTAATGAGGCTTCAGCTGCACTAAACAATTCTGGGAGGCTGCTATTTATGACTTGAGACCACTGCGAATAGTTTATACGTTGCATTGGTGCACCTAGCTTTCTTACCTCAAAAGAAGGTACATCTTGTGCTCCTTTTTTGCTGCTACAACTTTGCTTCAAGGCAAAGAACGCCTGAACAGGGTCTACTTCATTGCTTGCACATAAAGCAAAGAAGTCTGCAATGTCACCACCTGTACCAAGCTCTTCTGGTAAACAGACCTCGCTTAAAAAAATATCTGGTCGGTACTTTCCTATGAGTGCTAGAGCTTTCTCTTTTCCTTTTGCTCCTGCATCATCTAAATCAAAACAGAGAACTACTTCTATACCTATTGGAAGATGTTCTAGCATTGCCTTTGTAAGACTCTTAGCTCCTGCTGTAGGGCATACTGCCTCGATGCCATGAGAAAGGAGCACAAGCACATCTATTTCGCCTTCACAGAGCACTACACGGTCATTTGGTATGTAAGGGAGCCCATAGAGAGTTGCTTTGCTTCCAGGGCTATTGAGGGTCTTTTGTGTGGCTTTGCTGTCTGGAGGTCGCCTAAGCTTATGCCACAGCACGTTTCCTTTCTGATCCAATACAGGAAGTGCTATCCAAGAGTTATTCTTGTAGTCTGATATCCAGCCAATCTGCATTGTCTTAATAAGGTCAGTGCTAATACCTCGGCTGCATAGATATTCTGTAGCAGCATTTGGTAGCGGTAGTATTATAAAATTAGGAATCATTCTGTGTGGGGGAAACAACTTGTAAGAAATTCCACTGCATTCTCAAATGAGCAATCTTGTATGTGCATTACCAGATCTATAGGGGAGCCTCCTGAGACTCCCCCTTGTTCCTTGCCTGAAAAGCGATGGAATGTGTTGGTTTTTTCAAATAAAACGAGTGAGGTTGCTACACCATCTTCTCTCATGGCATGACATCCTGAGCCACATAGAGCAATGTCCATATGAAGAGCGTATGCAACTTCTAAGACTGGTATCTGCCTAAGCTTGCTATAGTCAATCCTGCTCATGGTTTTGAGAGGTAAGATGATGAAAGGAGCCAAGATCCAATGTTGCGCCCCATGCTTCAGCGAGCTTCTGAAGTGAGAGAATAAATTGTGTTTCTAGCTGTTGCCGTTGATATTCTGGAATTGAAATTGTAGAATTCATTTTGCTAATAGTTATAAAATAAGAACCTCTCCACTGCGTGTAATGCAGGTTATGGAGGGGCTCTTATTTCTTGTTGCTCATCTTCTAAAGCGATACTAACAAGGCGAGTGAGTTTGCCTTCATATTCTAGAGCCTGCTCCTCTGTCAGCCTTTCGTCATATAATTGTTTCCAAGTATCTGCAAAGGAACCTGTAGGCACAAAGGACACTCCGCTGCTTTCCGCCTTTAAGGAGCGGTAACAGAGTGTCCTCTCTGACCACAGAGAACGAGAGCCAATGCTGTGTGTGGTAAGTAGCACATAGTATTAATGCCACTACTCCACATGGCTATGCGTTGGCTCTAGTTGGCGAGTCAGACCAGCCTTATAACTTCAGTCTTAGTACATCTCAGTATTTTGGATGAGTTAAGTTTCTTTTGCCTTCTAGCCCATTTATTTACATTAGATACTGCTTCAGAGACAGTGTTCCAGTTTTGTGTTTGATTGTAATGTTTTTCATTCCACACTTCTTCGTACAATGTTTTTGGATGCATTGAATCGCCAACTTGTTGGCAATTGGTGAAGACTTCTTCGCATATCTGAGCCGTTCTTCCTAATTTTTCTCTAAATAATATTTCTTCATCTCCTACCAGTTTCATAATTCCATCCTTTACCCACTTTATCTTTTTCTTTCGTCCTTTCTTTTTAGACACAGAGAATTGCTGCTTATCCACTAAATAAGAACTAATTAAGGACTTACAGACTGTTATAAGAGCTTTCTTTGCTTTCTCTGCTTCTTTGTCATCAGTTACCCAACCACCATCTTTAGTATAATCTTCTAATGATTCAAAGGCAGGTATTTCTAATTTGTAAATTGGCTGTTCTAGTAATTGTTCTAACTCTTTTATTTCTGCCATAAGAGAATTGCATAAATTATCATTTGATTCTGTTTCTTCTATTGCCTTTTGCACATTGTAAACACTCATAATAAAGTGTTCCCATAATGAATATTGAGAGTAAACACTTTTATGAGGCTTTTCTATCCTGTATTGAGTTGGCATTCCAAGGCTAGTAGACATGTCGCCTAATTTATACCA
>JAQCIJ010000028.1 GCA_027592135.1 bacterium
CCTACCCCCTATCCCCAACCCCCTACTCCACATCGCAATAATCCCTGACGGAAACCGTCGTTGGGCAAAAACACGAACCCTCAAACCTTGGGAAGGACACAAGGTAGCTGTAGAAAACTTTCGCACACTGACAGATTGGTGCAGAGGTGACGAACGAGTACAGACACTAACAGTATGGTGTTTTTCTACGGAGAACTGGAAACGAGACCCGAAAGAAATTGCAATGCTGATGGAGCTACTCGAAGAGTATCTTGCAAAAGAGCGATCGACATTCATCGAAAATAAGACGCGTTTTGTACACTCCGGACGCAAAGACCGCATCCCTTCCTCACTTGCAAAGCTGATCGCAGACGTCGAAGAAGAAACCCTGAACCAGTCATCTGCCTCGGCAGATTCTGGTACAGGACAGGCCAAAGATCACACAGGATTCACTCTCAATCTTGCTTTAGATTACGGTGGAAAAGATGAAATCCTCCGCTCAGCTGAGCGTTGCGAACAAACGAAACAACAAATAAACGAAACAACGTTATCCTCGTCATTGGACCACCCAGAGCTCCCCGACATCGACCTCATCATCCGCACCTCCGGAGAACACCGCACCAGCAACTTCTTCTTTTGGCAGGCAACCTATGCAGAGTGGGATTTTGTCGACAAGTTCTTCCCAGATTTTTCTGTAGAAGACCTAGCTAAAAGTGTTGACCAGTTTTCTGAAAGAACTAGACGATTTGGGAATTAAGCAATTCTGAAATGTTGAAATCCTGAAAACTTTTCAACATTTCAATATTTCAACATTTCAATATTTTATTGGTATACAATAATAATATGCAAACAGCTTCAGTAACAGGAAAAATAATACTATCGGGCGAATATGCTGTCCTCTTTGGGTACCAAGGAATCGCTGTCCCCGCCCCTCTAACAATGACTGTGACGTTTGCAGAGGATACAACCACAAAAGATCTGACAATTGAATGGGCAGAAGTTGCCGGACATCATGAATGGCAACAGTACCTCATGCAGATTATTCATGAATGTGGAAAATTTGGAGGAAAGCTGACGATTGAAAATCAGATTCCACTGGGCAAAGGAATGGGCAGTTCTACTGCCCTCGTGATTGCCGTCTGTAAATGCCTTTTGGGAGAAGACTGTGAGCAGCAAGCTAAGCAGATCGAAGATACGGTAAACCCCGGTAACAGCGGAATCGACTTTGCAGTTATTTGGAACAATCAACCAATACTTTTTAGCCAAGACAAACCATATCAATTAATTGATATATTGATAAATAATCCACTCAAAGGAGCACTATTAATTGATACCGGAGAACCAGACCAACAAACCCCAGAGTTGATCAAATGGGTAACCGAGCGAAAAGATGAGTTGAGTGAACCACTTTCAATGATCGGATCGTGTACCGATCGATTGCTTTCAGGAGAAGATTTAAGAGAGGTGCTTACAGACCATAATACAGCACAGCAATCTCTTGGTATTGTTACAGATAAAGCAAAAGAGTTGATCACAAAAATAGAACAAGAAGGAGGGGCTGCCAAGGTACTTGGTGCAGGTAGCCGCACTGGCGGCTGCGGCATGGTTTTAGCCATTGGAATAGATACAACAAAGATTGATAGCAAGTATCCTATCATCCCCCTACCCCTAAACTACTAACCCTCAATCCCTATAGTCACCGCCCGTTCCACACCAAACATCGCCCTGATTAAATACTGGGGAAACCGCCACGACGAGTTTCGTTTGTGTGCCAATGATAACCTCGCGATGACACTCGATGGACCCTATGTTGATGTAACTGTAACGCCAGCAGATGCGTTTACTGTGACCTCTGCAAACAAAAAGATGACTGAAAAAGATATTCAAAGATTTCAAAAAACTCTCGAACTGATCAATGCGTATTTATCCACTATCCACTATCCACTATCCACTTCGATCTCCATAGAGATCGATTCTCAAATCCCCCCTTCCATCGGACTCGCCTCTTCTGCTGCCGTATTTTCTGCGCTTGCTAAAGCGATTGCAGGCTTAGTAGATACAGATCTTTCCGATGAACAGATCAGCGTTATGGCACGCCTTGGATCAGGCTCTGCAGCGAGATCAATCTTCGGCGGGTACGGTGCAGTGCGCAATGAAGAAAACATGTTCATCAATGGATCAAAAGGCTGGCAGATAGCGGATGAAAACCACTGGAAATTACATGACATTATTATCGTACCGAGCACAGAAGAGAAAAAAGTAGGATCATCCGAAGGACACCCGAAGGCGTGGACAAGTCCAGGTTTTGCGAAGCGCATTGAAAATATTAAAAATCACCGACAACAAGAATGCATCGACGCTATCCTCAACAAAGATTTTGAGAAGCTGCAGAAGGTGTCCGAAGAAGATTGCATGGATATGCACCAGTGCATGCAGACCCAAGATCCACCTCTCAATTATCTGTCCGATGAGACCTATCGGATCCTCGAAGAGATCAAATCTCTACGATCTACCGAACATCTCCCTGTGCTCTTTACTATGGATGCAGGGCCAACAGTCCACTTATTCTGTACAGACGAGGCAAGAGATCGAATCGCTAAGTACGCTCATGAACAGGAAGGATGTCAGGTATTTGAGGCAAAAGTAGGGAAAGGTACAACCCTGCTTTAGGGGTAAGGGGTAAGTATTACGGGATAAGGCTTGGAATTTTTCCCATACCCCTTAATACTAGCTCCACTCTCCTTATTATGGATCTCCGCAATCTCCCCACCACCCTCTCCTCTCACGAGCGCTGTGCCGTGCGAAGAATGAAAATCCAAGACACCTTGGATCTAAATTTATCGTTACTGGGAACAGAGCCCAATCGCATTGGACAAGCAGAAGAAAAAAACTGTGAACAGATGTTTGGGAGTATTCCGATTCCTGTCGGATATGCAGGCCCACTAAAAGTAACATTCAGCTCTCAAGAAACACGTGAAATACATCTCCCTTTGGCAACAACAGAAGGTGCATTGGTTGCAAGTGTAAACCGTGGATGCAAAGCAGTGACAGATGCACAGCGCGGGGATGCCTCCCCGCATGCTGGAATTAAAATTACGTCTATTTATCATGGCATCACTCGATCTATTGCTTTTAGAGTAAAAGAAAAACCTGAACAACTTATTGATTCAATTAATCAGAAAGAAAAAGAATGGAAAGCGATTGGCGAAGCAACAAGCAGCCACCTAAAAATCCTTGGATACGACATCGACCAAGCAGATAACTACGTCTTCCTCTCTCTTCGAGCAGACACACAAGAAGCGATGGGAATGAATATGATTACGATCGCTGCACAACAGATTGGCGACTGGATCACACAGAAGTGTGATACTGAACTGATTACCATCGCTGGAAATATCGATAGTGATAAAAAACCAAGTCGCAGAACACATGACCAAGGACGAGGATATGAAGTAATCGCCGAAGCACTCCTCAAGCCACACATCATCCAAGAAATTCTAAAAGTAGACCCCGTAAAAATGCTTGATGTGTACGAAGCAAAGCTGAAGAGAGGATCTGCCATTGCCGGAGCCATTGGATCAAACCTACATGCAGCAAACACTATTGCAGCTTTATATCTTGCAACCGGACAAGATGCTGCGCACACAGTTGAGGGATCCATGACCGATACAACAGTGACGCAAGAGGCTCACGGTATTTCTGTGCGAGTGCGATGCCCTGCATTATTAGTCGGAGTGCGTGGAGGAGGAACGGAACTCCCTGCACAGAGGCAATGCCTAAATATGTTATTAAACACGAACCAACGAACCAACGAACCAACATCGCTTCGTCCTGCCCAGCAGCTTGCCGAGTCTATTGGTGCTGCAGTCCTTGCCGGTGAAATCAGCCTTTTGGCTGCTCAAGCTGCACAGAAATTGGCAAGTAGTCATAAAAAGTTAGCGAGGTAGTCATTCTCTTTGCCACTATCTGAACCAACTTGCTAAAACCGATAAAAACCCATCTAGATAGCTTTACTTAGCCAAATCTCTGCTAAAGTACTGTTCGATGAAATCAGCCATCCTCGGTTTCGGTATATGTATCCCCTCCCGCCGCATCAAAGCGCAGGAGATTGCTAATGCTTGGAAACAGGATGCAGAAGCAATAATCAATGGTTTAGGCGTAACAGAAAAGACGGTCCCCGATGCAGGAGAAGATACATTTACGTTAGCGTTCGAAGCAGGAAAGCAGGCCATAGAAATTGCAGATATTAAGAGTTCTCAGGTTTCTGCAGTATTTGTAGGATCCGAAAGTCACCCATATGCAGTAAAACCGACAAGCGGGATGGTGGCAGCTGCTCTGCAATGTGATCCATTCTGCCACTGCGCAGACCTAGAGTTCGCCTGCAAAGCAGGAACAGCAGCGATGCAGATTGTCGATAGCATGATTCGCGCAAAACAAATCAGCCACGGCCTCGCCATAGGAGCAGACTGTGCACAGGCCAAACCTGGAGATGCACTCGAATACACAGCCGCAGCGGGAGCTGCCGCATTTGTCATGGGTTCAAGCGAAGAGAAGAACGCTCTCTGTCAGATTGACCAGACACTTTCTTTTACCACAGATACACCAGACTTCTGGAGAGCGAATGGTGATGCTCACCCCAATCACGCAGGAAGATTTACTGGGGAGCCTGCATACTTTCATCATGTCAGGGAAGCTACTAAAGGAATGCTCGAAGTAGGAAAGATCAATATGAACGAAATTGATCACGTGGTATTTCACATGCCAAATGCAAAGTTCCCGAGTCGCATCGCCAAAGAATTAGGATGCACCAAAGAGCAGCTAGAACATGGCTTTATTGTTCCCACCATTGGAAACACGTACTCAGCCTGCAGCCCACTTGGACTTGCGCATGTCCTACAGGAAGCGAAGAAAGATCAGCGTATACTTCTTGTATCGTACGGGTCTGGAGCAGGAAGCGATGCATTCCTCATGACGATGCTGCGAGACGGAATGAAGCTTGCACCCGATACACGAGAAACGACGTACATTAGTTACAGTGAATATCAACAAGTAGCACACGCTTAACGTTATGAATCAGTCTATTTATCTCACCGGCTCAGGACAGACACGCTTCGGAGAGCATTGGGATAAATCTCTAAAAGATCTAATGGAAGAATCTATCGATGCCGCAATTGAATCTGCAGACTGCACAGCTTTGGATATCGATATGGTGGTTGTCGCCAATATGATTGGAGAAATGACAAGCGACCAAGCACACCTTGGTGCGATGGCAGCCTCTTTCCTTCCACATCACCCACCTGCTCTTCGTGCAGAAGCTGCTTGTGCATCTGGTGCCGTTGCTTTGCATACAGCGTGTGCACTGCTGGAGAGTGGAAAAGCACAGACCGTACTTGTTATTGGAGTAGAGAAAATGACCGATATCAGCCCAAGCAAGATCGCTGCAGCCCTGATGGGTGCAGCTGATAGCGAGAAAGATGCCGCATGTGGACTTACCTTCCCCGGGATATTCGGCCTAATTGCTACGAGATATATGTACGAGCATAACCTCAGCCGAGAGCAGTTAAATCTTGTCAGTGCCCGTCATCACAAGAATGCTATCACCAATCCTTTTGCACAATTTAGAAAAGAGATCCCAGCAGAAACCATCAGTGCATCGCCACGCGTTGCAGACCCTCTCTGTATGCTCGATTGCTCCCCTATCTCCGACGGAGCAGCTGCCGTGATTCTCTCTACCAAGTTCGAAAGTCCTATCAAGATCGCAGCTTCTCAGTTGGCAACAGACACGCTCAGCATTACTGACCGACCAACGATTACCTCATTTGCTGCCACGAAAGATGCTATGACTTCTGCATTAGAAGAAGCAGATATTAGTCGTGACGATATTAGTCATATCGAGTTACACGATTGCTTTTCTATAGCAGCATTGATCTCTTTAGAAGACATGGGCTTTGCAAACCCCGGCGAAGGCATTGAGCTTTATGAAAAACCTCTATCCACTATCCACTATGCACTATCCTCTATTAATGCTTCTGGTGGACTAAAAGCCTGCGGTCACCCAGTGGCTGCAACAGGAATCAAACAAATAATAGATGTAAGTAAGCAAATGAAAGAATCAGGAAACATGTACGGACTCGCTCACAATTTTGGAGGAGCCGCCGCGACTTGTGGTATCCATATTCTTCAGCAATCATGATGAAAATAATTTTCAACATTTCCTGTGCGTAATACCCCAGCATCCAACCACCGCGCACAAAAAAACCTTCAGCAAAAACTGCAGGAAGGAACAATTCTATCGTACACAACAGTACATCACGTACCAGAAGGTTTTCCTAATGGGCCAAGGGTAATCGGATTATTAGAGCTTGAAAATGGCACCAAAGTTACCGGGCAACTCATCACGCATCACTCATCACTCATCACTATCGGCATGAAAGTGATACCAAGAATGAGATTATCCAGTGTAAATAAACAAGGCCTCCGCACCTACGATATCGCCTACGAGATACCAGTACAACAAGCCGTAAAGCACGAGTTTCCTGGATATGTCCTTGCAATTACCGGCCCCTCTGGTGTGGGAAAAACAACAGTATCTCTTCTGCTTTCTACAACAGTGGGTAACTATGTAGAGCGTGTCCCAATTCTTACGACCCGTGAACCAAAAGATGGTGACAGCGATGAGTATGTTCACGTATCTCCAGAAGAATTCTTAGAGCTTAAAAACAACGGTAAACTCGCGACGTTTACAAACATTCCATCTCGCGATGAAAAGCGCTGGTACGGATATCGCACAGAGGACATCGAAGCTATTTGGCAGCAAAAAAAGATCCCCGTCATTATTACGGAAATGAATCTACTGCAAGGCCTTGCCTCTCATTATGGCCGAAGATCTATCCTCTCATTAGGCCTTATGCCACCGGGGAAAAGCAAGCGCCAAATGCTGTCGGCTCTACTCCACCGCTTGCGAGACCGTGGCCGCGATACAGAACAGCAAATAGAAGATCGTCTCAAGAATGCAGAGGCAGATCTCGACTTCTTTAAAGATCGCAAAGAACTGTTTGATGACCTTATCGTGAATGATAATATTGATACCGTTGTCGGACATCTGGGTGGGTTGGTTCTTGAGAGGGTAAAGGTGTAAGAGCACCTTGGCTCGGCGCGGCTTTAGCGTGTTACAATGTACATATATGACTCCTTCACGGATCTTCACCATACTCAATCTGATTGTTACCCTCACAATCCCTTTTGGTGTATCTGCAAAAATCGGCCTCCAACCAGGATTCGAAAGACCCTCTGCACCCTCTGAATCTTCTGAATCTTCTGAATCCTCTGAATCTTCTGCACCTTCTACACCACCCACAGAAGAAGAACTCGCAGAGCAAACAAGGTGGACAAACCGCAGAACCCTCAACCAGGGGTTTTGGGCTGATATGATGAATTTCCGCACCACAGATGCCGAATTTAAAACTGCCCACGCTGCCCGCCGAGAGGAACGCCGCGCCAAGCGCTTTGAATGCCGCTCAGACATCCGCAAAGCCAACCGAGGAGCGATGATGCCTATAACTATCAAATGCTACAGGGCAGTCCTCCAAACAGAGCTGGAGATACTGCGCAAACAAGTCCAGTACATCAAAGGACTACCAGGAGCGACCGATCAATATAAGAATACTGCAGTATTTCATACAGAGAACCTCTCGAAGGCAATTACTGCCATCATCAAGTCTATCGATTCCGGCTACTACGAAGAGAAGACCCAAGTAAAAGAAGCAAAGCAGAACCTTGGGGATCTCTATCGACCCAACCACAGGCTCGCAATGACCCAATTGCGTGTCAGCAGGCTACTAGCATGGATCAATCACCTCTTGGTTCGCCTTGATGACATCCGCCAACAACCGAATATTGATGCAGCAGTTTTAGCGAAAATCGAGATGGGAATCACTTGTTTGGAGACGCAAGAAGGCGAGATAAAGTTGCTTTTATCCTTGGAAGATAACAACGCTTTGATAGACGCCTTTCGTCAAGAGCAATCCGATGTAAAATTTTGCATCCATTCAGCCCGCGAAGCGGCGAGCTTGAACACAGAACTTGAGCAATAAAAGAGTGATGAGTAATGGATAATGGGTAAAATGGCTTTTATTAGCCAAATATACATAATTGACTCTGATCATTGCACTTTTCACTTTTCACTTTTCACTTCAGTCAAGAGGCTTGACACCCGTGTATACTGCGAAGCCCACATGAATAAACATCCTGTTCGTCATCGGGTTGAACGCACAAAGAACAAGCACAGTCGTGCGGTATTCCGTGATGATACGATCATCATTCGACTCGCTAAAGGTCTCTCGAAAGATGAGGAGACAGAACATGTAAATGACCTTTTAGAACGTATGCTCAAGCAAGTAGAAGATGAGCAGGAGAAGATCTTGATTAACCCATTTGGCAAGCTATTGGATAAAGGGGAGAGTGCCACCATTACATTGGCTAATGGAAAAAAGTACTGTTTCTGTCTACGACCTGGAAAGAAGACCTTTATCCGACGCACTACTCGCGGATGGAACGTTCAGATTGGCCCTAGCATGCGCCGTAAAGGGCTCCACAGACTTATCTGGAAGGCGGTATCCAAAGAGGAGCAGCCACGCATAGAGCAGATGGTTATGCGCCTGAATGACGAAACCTTTGGTGTCCATATCTCTGATGTAAAGCTCCAGTTTGCCTCCTCTCAATGGGGAAGCTGCAGCCCAAGCGGTACGATCATGTTAAACTCCGCTCTTCTCTTTGTCCGACCAGAAGTCATCAAATATGTCATCCTCCACGAACTTGCTCACAGAAAGCGCGCAGACCACAGCCCGCAATACTGGCAGTGGGTTGAATGGGCCATGCCCAATTACGAGAAAGCTCGAACAGGGCTACATGATTATCGGCTGCCAACTATCTAACAATTAACTGTAAATGGTTAACGGTTAACTGTTACTATTTGTGCATGACTGATATCCCAATACATCAATTAATTGATGTTTCCCGAGAAGCAGCAGCCGTCGGAACTGATATTCTCGTGCGCGAATATGAAGATATCCATATCAAAGGAAAGACACTGGATGTCACCGAGAAAACATCAGCAATAGACCTCGTAACAGAGGTTGATTTGAAGACACAAAAAGCAGTCGTAGAAGCAATTGCAAAGCACTTTCCAGACCATCGATATATTGGTGAAGAGGATGGAGCTGAGGATCTTGGAGATCCAAGTAGTCCCTATGAATGGATTATCGACCCGTTAGATGGCACCACAAACTTCATCCACGGAAGACAGAGCTTCGGGACAATCATTGCCGTACAAAAAAACGGTGAGCTGCTCGCTGGAGCCATGCATATTCCACTTCTGAATCAATGGTATTGGGGAGGAAAAGGTGCAGGAGCATTCTTTAATGGGGATACAGTACAGCTGCGAAAAACAGGAGCTCTTAAGAATGCCATTCTCAACAGTAATTTGACGCATAGAGCCAAAGAAATCGACGGTGTGCTTCATGTTACGATTCCACC
Source organism: bacterium (assembly GCA_027592135.1). Taxonomy (GTDB): domain Bacteria; phylum Patescibacteriota; class Gracilibacteria; order Peribacterales; family Peribacteraceae; genus UBA2170. The sequence goes on from JAQCIJ010000028.1 coordinate 9,514, forward strand.
GTGTCGCTCTGTCCATAACTATGGATCTGCACTAGAAGAACTTGGAGAGGTCTTAATGGGGCATACCGACGGCGTGTTCTTTGATGGTATCCGTCTCTGGGATATTGCAGTGGGCTTCTTACTGATAGAAGAAGCAGGAGGATGCATGGCATACGAAGCAAAAGAACCGGGCAATCCCAAAGGTGGTTATATCTGTGCTGCAAGCACTGCAGATATCTTTGATGAGCTCTGGGAGTGGACGACATCAAAGATGTAATGTTGAAATAAAGCAATATTGAAATACTGAAAATAAGAGCACAGAATATCTACTTTCAACATTTCAGGATTTCAACATTTCTCAATTATACTGTATCCCGATTCCCTCAAAAGATCCCCTAACAAAAAAACAGGCAACCCTACTACTGATGTCCAATCACCTTGTATCTCTTCTATCATAAGTTGCCCTGGTCCATCAATCTGAAACGACCCAGAGCGATCTTTCCATAGCTGCGTTCCAATCCACCAATCTATTTCTGCATCACTCAATTCTTTAAAGCGTACCACAGAAGAAGAGACTCCTTCATGGTGTATTTGTTGTGGATCAACGACAGAAAGTGCTGAATGCACATTGCACACCTTCCCCGAAAGTTTACCGACCATCAATCGAGCAGCATCCTCATCTGGTGCCTTCTCAAGTAACGCGCCATCTTGGGAAACCACAAGTGTGTCACAGCCAATAACAAAACTATCTACAAACCGTTTATTCACATCCATTGCTTTGTGATATGCCTGATGCTTTGCACGTTCAATAGGATCCGTTTTTGTACATGTAGACTCATCAAAATTACTGGGATGTACTTCGAATGTTAAGCCTAGTCCTTCTAAAAGACGTTTACGCTGAGGACTTGCCGATGCTAAAACAAGATGCTGACTCATGCCAAAAGTATACCCTCCCTAGCTACTAGCCCCTACCTACTAACCCCTAGTTATTATATCTCGGCATCTGACAATCCATGTTCATTACACAAGTAGTTGGACGACTTGGAAGCACACCAGAATCTCTGCGATTACTACTATCTCTAGCCTCTTGCAACATCTGCATACGCATCGTAAAGCCACCAACATTTGGTGCAGAAGGTCGTAGCGTGCGATACAACGCTGCATTGTGGTTAAGAAGTCCTACAACAGGTTCTTTCTTTACGGATGAACCAACGAGTGCGACACAGAGCTGATAAAAACCAGGAATGCGGAAACTCTGCAATGAATCTGGGCAGAACCCTGCACGAGTATAGCGGCGCAATAGTCCTCTATCTTGTGTATTTAAATTCCGAGAAGTTAGCGTTGTCTCCTCTGGAGGAGCAACCTCTACTACTTCTTCTACAGGATCTTCCATGGCATTGTGCAAAGTAGCAGTATCATTAATATCTGGCTTCTGAATAGTGATATTTCCAGATTCCATACGCTCTATAACTTGCCAATAGAGACGACGTTGGGCACGTAAACGGCTGCGGTCTCCAAGAGCACTTTCACGAATTTCTTCTATAGATATATCCTGAGGCTGGATATCCTGGCGAATAAACAATGCAGTCGATGTAATCGGAACAGCAATGATCCCTACTAGCAAACCCATCATAAGCCGGTGCGTGGCGAAAGGATGGCGTCGCATTATTCAGCTGCGTTACGAAGATCATAATAATTAAGCCTTGGACGGAATCCACTATGCGTACGAGGTCGAACAGACGTTCCACTTTCGTAGAGAAGTGACTCCTCCAAAACCTTTAGACGATTACGTAAGGTACGCAGTGGAGCAAATCCTAAAGACTGGAATCCACGAAGATATGCACTGCGGTCGAGAAGACTTGGAGCTACCGCAACAATGTGCTCTTTAAGTAGAGAGCTACACAGTTGGAACATACCTGCAAGGTGATACTGCTTTAGTGTTTCTGGGCAATATCCTGCAGTAATATATCCATCTATAAGATCACGGTAACGCTCAGAAAGTGCTCTGTACTCAGCTTGTGCCGTAGACACAGAAGGAATATATCCATCCCCTACCTCGAGAGGTGCTGAAGCATGCACGATAGTGTCCGCCCCATCTACACCTACAAAGTTTTCTGGGTCGAGGTAATAGTTCACACTGTCAACATCATTAATGTCTGGTGGATGAATACCATCTACACCAAGACGATTGAGTTCGTGGTAAATCCCTACTGCCCTCCAATAATTTCTCCGAATGTACCGTACACGAGATCGATCATTGATTGCCTTCTGGTGAAGATCAACAAGTGGCACTGTATTAACTCCATCATCATCGATAGATTGGAATAGACCAGTCATTGCAGTGGGAATCGCGATGACCCCAATCATTGTGGCAACAATTGCGCGGGAAATGTGAGGGAAGTGCATAGGGTTTTTGTGTAGGTTTCATATTAGTATAGCAAAAATAGCCCAATTTTTCAATTGCAGAGTCAAATATCTATTAATTGATGCTTTAGAGGAGTCCTACAGCCCTTTTTACGGCCTCCATCTTTGGAACAGCTATCTCTCTAGCCTTGATAGCACCGTTATATAGCACTTCTGCGACAAAATCATCTTTAAGAGCTTCGTGCTTTTTGCGCATTTCTCCAAAGTAATCCATATAGGTCTCAAAGAGCCTTTTCTTTGCATCACCATACGGAAGACCATTCCTATACTCATCAGCCAATGCAGATGCTGCTGATTCATCGAGTAGTAGCTTGTGAATCTGATAGATCACACAGGTATCAGGGTCTTTTGGATCATCTTTTTCTTTACTATCTGTAAGAGTACTCATAATGGCTTTCTGAATTGATTTTTCGTCACCAAAGAGCGGAATTGTATTTCCGTAGCTCTTGCTCATTTTCTGGCCATCAGTACCAGGAACTACCGCTACCTCTTCTCGTACCTCAGGCTCTGGGAGGGCAAAGGTTTCTCCATAGGCATTGTTAAACTTTTGGGCAATATCACGCGCCATTTCTACATGTTGCTTCTGGTCTTTTCCCACAGGGACTTTGTCTGCATCATAGAGCAGAATATCTGCTGCCATAAGGACGGGATACATAAAGAGTCCTGCACTAGAATCGATACCTTTCTGCACTTTATCTTTATAACTGACTGAACGCTCGAGGAGACCCATCGGTGTCAGTGTCGAAAGAATCCACTGCAACTCTGCGTGTTCTGGTACGGCTGACTGAAAAAAGATGACTGCTTTCTCTGGATCAAACCCTGCAGCAAGATAATCACGAGCTGCATCATGTCTGGCTTTTCGTAGTACATCTGCATCATGCACCGTGGTCATAGCATGTAGATCTACAATAAAAAATAGTGCCTGATCTGCACTATCTTGATATCCACGATTAGGCAGCATAGAACCAAAAAAGTTTCCGAGGTGAAGTGTGCCACTAGGCTGCATTGCTGAAAGTACTTTCATGCCTCTGATTGTAGGGAAAATCCTACCCCCTTACAACGAGCGAAGTGTTTTAATACACGCACTAAATGACTTTGGCATTGGAGCATCTATAACAACGGTCTCTCCTGTAATGGGATGCGGAAAACTGAGCTTCGATGCATGCAAAAAGAATTTAGAATACCCAAGCTCTTGGCGAAAGACCTGATTAAATTTTCCATGTCCGTACTCACTATCGAGCACAAGAGGATGTCCGATCCCCGCAAAGTGCAATCGTATCTGATGATGACGACCAGTAGTAATAACACACTCAACAAGAGTCGAATTCGCAAACATATCCAGTACTTCGTAGAGCGTTTCTGCTTCTACTACTCCTCTTCCTCGTGCAGGAAGGGGCTTGCGAATTGCCCCACTGTTTCTGCTCAGCCTACCCATAAGAAGAGTGACGTACGTCTTTTTCCATTGATCAAATTTTTTATTCAGTATTTTCTCCTCCACATTACTGTTTTTTGCAAATACCACCACACCAGAAGTTTCGAAATCTATTCGATGAACTGCTTTGATTCCTGGGTAGTCCTGCTTTAGAAAATCCAGTAGCGGAAGCTTCCCCACTTTCCCTTTTCCGCGCACAGTCAGTTCCCCACTCAGCTTGTTGACAGCAAGCAGGTGTTCGTCTTCATACAAAATACGATCTGAGGCGATGGACATAGGATGATTGTAACGTAAAATTAGCTTCAATCATCACAAGTTCGACAAGGAAATTCCCGTTAGATCTACTGATTCTCCATCAATTTGTAAATCGCAATCGCCACTTCTCCTCTCGTTAATAGCTTTTCTGGCTGCAATTGGCCAATAGGACGCCCTGGGAATAATCCATGCACTTGTGCTGCTCCAGCGTATTTGGCAAACCACGCGCCATCTGGAACATCGGAATAGTCATGAGAAAGGTCTTGCGGCAAACCAAAGGTCTTACTCAGCATCTTGAGGAATTCTGCTGTATTTACGGTATTTGCAGGCCTAAATGTTCGATCGGAGTATCCAGAGATAATATCGTATTCTGCTGCCTGAACCACGTATTTTACGTACCACTCCCCTTCGAGAACATCGAGGAAGAGATTATCATTACGAGCATCATTCACGAGGCCATATCGTGCCATCAGCAAGAACTTCGCCGCCTCTGCACGGTTCACAGGATTGTCTCCTCTAAACGTTCCATCAGGGAATCCGCCAATCACTCCATCGGAAGCAAGAGCATTCGCTGCAGTTCCTTCGAGGGTTCCTGTTTGTACGTCCTCGAATCTATTTTCGATTGGTGTTGTTATCACCTCTTCTTCGAACTCTGGTTCTATCGGCCTCATACCACCATCAAAGTCGTAGTTGCCACCACAAGGGTCTTGCACTCTATTCCCTGCAGCATCACATGCCTGCACTTCATACATACCCTGTGGTCCTTGGCACATAATAAGGAAGCTACACTCACCTACATCCTCAAATACTTCAGGTTCCTCAGAATTCCAATCGTCATAGTCGCTATCAATATCTGGAATGATGCAACGACCGTCGCACATCATCATACAAATACTTTTAGAAAGTGGACACTCCTCTAAGCATTCTTGCTTCATACCCTTCGTACAGACACGACCTCCAGAGCAATCTGCTTGTGACTCGCACTTTGGAAGTACCTCAGGATAGGCAAACTCTTTGCGCATACAAAATCCTGTACACACATCAAGAGCAGGATCTCCTCTTGGAGGTATGCAGTCTCCAAAGTCTACAGAGCACACTGTACCTGCTCCACAATCCTGAGAGGAGTAACAGCCGTGATCTGGACCATGAGGTGGCTCTTGAGGTTCTGGGCAGAACATCTTTGTACATGCGGCTTGCCCGCTCTCACTACAAAAACATTTGTTGCAACCATCAGCAGCGATAAAACTATCACCTGGCCAATACTGCTGGCCATCAACAAAACATGCCTGTTGCGGCTCTTGGATATTGCAGGCCATCTCTGTGCAAGAGATTGTCGTATCTGGATTACAGTAACACTTGTTGCATCCATCCTCAGCTGTAAATGTATCCCCAACTTGATAGGTTCCTCTACGAGTTTTACAAACCCTTGGGGCAGCAGGTTTTATACATTGGCCATCTTTACAGCCATTTTCACATCGCATCGTAGAACACTGATCTTCTGGAGGTTGTGATTCACAAATCAGTTTTCCACAGCTAACCATACACTCTCCATCATATTCTGAATTGATGTACTTGCATCCCGGAGGAGGCGCAGCGCAATCAACAGTTTTACAGTCATCATCACACGCAATCTCTCCACAGTTTACCTGGCAACCTTGGTCGTTTGTTTTGTATGGCGGAACATACTGGCATCCAGGTGGAGC
>JAQCIJ010000002.1 GCA_027592135.1 bacterium
GAGAGGGGGATCAAGGGGGTGAGGGTAAGAGCAGGTAGTAATGAACACTACAGGGTCAGTGAGCAGTTACGATCGGGTTTGTGTTCTGCATCCGTAAATTGCGTTTGAATATCTTCTGCACTAAACGTATTAGGTTCACCGTGGATATATAGTGGACCAGCCGACGCCAACAGCAAAAAGAGGATAGTGGATAAAGGATATTGGGTAGAGGTTTAGGAAATGATCATAGATCAATATTTCCCTTCCTGAGTACATGTAGCACCCCTTCGGATACATCAATAACGGTAGACGCATCATTCTCGGCAAGTGGACCATCATCGAGTAGTAGATCGGGTTTAACTACTCACTGACCCCGCAGCGCCCTCACCCTGTCCCTCTCCCTCCATCCCGCCTACCTACCGGGAGAGGGAAAGATGCTCTTCTCTGTCTTATACGTGTGGACATACAGGGTGTTCGCGACTTCGGCTATGGAAGTACATACGTTTGATAGGTTGTTCATCACGTCTTTATTGCTAAAACGCAGTATTCTATATCCGCGTCGTTGGAGTTCTGATGCACGATCTTCATCGTACTCCTGTTGTGCATTATGGATATCTCCGTCCAGCTCTATGATGAGTTTTGCTGAAACACACAGAAAATCCACGATGTATGGCCCGATGGGAACCTGACGCCTGAACTTTATCCCCTGACATTTTCTATTACGTAAACATCTCCAGAGAGCATCTTCTGCTTCTGTCATACCCTTACGCAAAGAACGTGCGTAAGATTTCTTTCTCTTGTGCATCTGCCATACGCGTTTATCTTCAGAGAACATAGGTTCATCATACTGCCTCGTTTCCCCCTCTCCCTGCAAGGAGATTGGGCTGGCGGGAGAGGGGGATCAAGGGGGTGAGGGTAAGAGCAGGTAGTAATGAACACTACAGGGTCAGTGAGCAGTTACTTATAAGCATTACTTTTTATTTATTACCCATCACCAGTACACTAGTCTCATGCGTTACCGACTACTTCTCATAGGCTGGCTCCTTACAGACCTTGCTGTCTTTATAGGTTCCTATGCCGCAGCGTACTTCTTACGCGTAGGGTGGATCCTTTCTACAGACTTTCCATTCGAGCCATACATCACTGTGGTAGCTATCACATCCCCTCTTTGGTTGATTGTACTCATCACCACACGAACATTTGCACTGACGAGATCTCAGAGTAGTTTCCGAAACCTCGCATACATCATCTATTCCTCTCTCGTCGGAACTGCGCTCTTCGCCCTGGGATACTACTTTCTCTTCGGGCTCTTCTTTAGTCGCATGCTTCTTTTGTATGCACTTGTCATCTCGACAATTGCAATCTGGATATGGCACCTGCTGTACTCGAAGTTTCAACGTATGCGTCTTCGGGCAGACCCTCCAGTGTTTCCAACGGTGATCGTTGGAGTCACCAGAGAGTCTCGAGAACTCATCAAGAAATTGAATAAAGGATCCAACCCCCTCAAACCTGTAGCAGTACTCGATGGTAGAGGATGCAAAGATACCGAGATCGACGGTGTGCCAGTACGAGGCAAGCTGAACAAGCTCGAAGATGTCTTAAGCGAAGGAGTTACACACCTTATCCAGTGTAGTGACCTAGAACAGTCATTAAATCTTCTCAGTGCCTGCAGACAGAACAAGATCACCTACATGCTGCTTCCTTCCGTACTTGGAATCGTAGAACGCGATGAGAAAGTAGAGTCACTCGAAGGACAACCAGTTACCATGGTAGGACCAAAAGAAAACCCATTGATGTGGTTCTTTAAATAATATGCACGCTTTTATTCTCGCCGGCGGCTTTGCAACGAGACTTTGGCCTCTCACCGAAAAGCGAGCGAAACCCTTGCTTCCACTTGCTGGTATTCCACTGATTGAATACCTTGTTCGCGATATCCCCGAAGATGTTCCAGTAACCATTAGTACGAACGCGACGTTTAAAGAAGCATTCGAAGACTGGGCAGAAGGCTTTGGAAGATCCAATGTAGAAATACTTATAGAAGATGTAAAGAGTGATGACCAAAAGCTGGGAGCACTAGGAGCTACTGCACAGTGGATTACCGATGCGCAGATAGATGATGATGTGTTACTGCTTACAGGTGATAACTACTGTGGGTTCTCTTTTGATGCCTTCCTAAAAGCAGCAACACCGGATACCACACTGATTGCCGTACACGACATTGGGGATCTGGAGAAAGCAAAAGCATTCGGAACAGTAATAGTAGAAAACGCGCAACGCGTCTCCGCTTTTGAAGAAAAACCAAAATCTCCCAAAACAACTCTCGTAAACACCGGTTGTTCGTTGCTACCAAAATCTACACTTCCCTTCCTTGTTGAATACGCAAAAGAGCATCCTGATAATGTTGGCGGAATATTTGAAGAACTTCTCCATAAAGGTAAACAGATCGAATGTTTTCGTTTCACAGAACCCTGGTTTGATATCGGTTCGTTTGATGCCTATATCGAAGCAACCAAAGAGCTTGTCGGCGGTGCGGTAATTACCGAAGAAGGAGCACGTTTTGAAAGGTCTAAGCACAATGGATCAGTCGTCATAGGGAGCCAATCACAGGTTATAGATTCAGATCTTACAGATGTTGTCATCTTTGAAAATTGTGTCATAGAAGACTGTGTACTCAGTAATTGCGTCCTTGATAAAGGTTGCAAGCTGAAAGGGATCGATTTAACAGGAAAAATGCTACGCGAAGGAACAATTCTCACCTAAACTGGCAGCCTATGAAAAAATTATTCGCTCCAGCACTGTTTGCGCTACTCATCACTGCATGTGGAGGGGTTACTCCCACAACACTAAGTTATAACGTAACATTTACGACAGACAATACCGATCGCATGAATGATTTGTCTTTGGCTGCACGTCACGTCATTGAACGAAGACTTGGTCGCCTAGAAGGAAACCTCCTCGATTACGATGTGGCATATGACAAAGAGACAAAAGTAGCGACAATCGATATTGAAATCGATGATAATAAAGTAGCATCAGTATTAAATGAAGAGATAATTACACCATTTACTTTCGAAGTACGATACCTCGTAAAAGAACCTACAGATGGTGATATCGAAGTAGAAGGAGTAGGACACTTTCGCACATCAGAGATAGGTAAAAGCGATGTGGATTGGGTTATCGGTGAAACAACCGAACCACCTCTCAATCGCGGAAGAGTCACTATTGGGTTTGCAGATGAATCTATTGAAAATATGCAGGCACTGTTTGCAGCGCAAGCAGGAAACACTATCGGACTGTTTGTACGAAACCGACTAACAGCTGCAGTACAAATAACGGATGAGTTTGAAAAGATTCTCGTAATAGAAGGACTCCCATCAGGAGAAATTGCTAAAATCTTTGCCGACGACATGAACGTTGGTATTCATATGACATTTACTAATCAAAAAACACCATGACACGCAATAAAAAACTAACCTGGCCCACATTCACAATACTCATCGCTATCTGCATGGCTGTTATTGCATTGCCACAAAGTGCTAAGCAATGGGCACCAGGATTCCTGAAAAACCCCGAGCTACACTTTGGACTTGATCTTGCAGGAGGTACCCAACTGGACTTCCGTATTTCAGAAAAGGAAATCCTCGAACAGATCACTACATTAAAAAGGGAAATTGCACAGCTCGAAGCGCGTGGTTCTAGTAACGACAAGATCATTGCATTGCAAAATCAGCTCGCTAGTGTAGAGCAGCAAAACCTTAATGTTGTTGAAGCTATTCGTACTGTTCTCGAAAGACGTATCAACGCATTGGGTGTAAGTGAGGCCGTTATCACTCCTTCCTACTTCGGAAACGAAAAGCACCTGCTTGTAGAATGTCCTGGAGTTGTCGACACACAAGAGTGTATTAACACTGTCGGGAAAACTATTCAGCTTGAATTTAAAGAGGAATTTACCGAGCCAACAGAAGAATATGAAGCTGAAGTACGTACACGCGTAAAAGAAATGCGTGACCAGCTAAAAGACCCAGAAATCACCTTAGAGAAACTTGGTGAAGACCTTGGTTCTGATATTGGAGTCTCCTATAACTACGAACGTCGAATGTTCCGTGATCAACTTCCCGATGGACTTGCAGATGTTTGGTCTAAGGGACCGCGTAGTGGTGTCCTTCAGTACGATGCATCTATAGAAGTACGCTCTCAAGATAGTGCAGGACAGCCTACTACAACAGAGGTTCCTGGTGTGTTCCTTGTTGAGGTCCTCCGCGCACGTACGCAAACTGGTCGCCTCGTTAACGAAGCATCAAAAGCATTCGGTATTCTCGAAGAGACCGATAGAAACATCTCCCACATCACCTGGGATGACCGCTTACTCGAAGACAAGATTCCACAGGTTGTACGGAATGCACTCAGTAGCATGCAGCCAGGGGAACTACGGGCTGTAAACTTTGAAGATGAGACTTCTGGAATTCTCTTCCTTCGCAAGTACCTTCCAGGTCAGACAGACATGGAAGCGAGTCACATCCTTATCTCCTATAAAGGAGCATCTTCCGCAGGTGACGACGTAAAACGTTCAAAAGAAGAAGCTCTCGTACTTGCACAGGAACTAAAGACAAAGCTTGATGGAGGCAATAGATTTGAAACCCTCGCAAAACAATACAGTGATGGTCCTTCTGGCAAAGACGGTGGAAGCCTAGGATCTTTTGGACTTGGAACAATGGTTCCTGTGTTCGAGCAGGTAGCATCAAGCCAAACAAAGGGTACTATTTCTGAGCCTACAGAGACACAGTTCGGGTACCACATTATCCGCACCGACAGAGTACCTACGCTCAACAAAGACACAGCCAGCTACGAACTACTCTCAGTAACAGGAGAAGGTGCAGCAGATAAAACTACAGAACTGATTGGTAAACTTCAGCGTGGAGAGATCGAGTCTCTTGAGGACATGGTGTTCTTACGCACGGTCTTCTTCTCTCTTCTTCCTACAGGCTGGAAAGATACATTCCTTGATGGAAAGCACTTCCGTTCTGCAACAGTTACGTTGGATCCAACAACAAACATTCCGATTGTGCAAATCGCCTTTGATGACGAAGGCGCAAAGCTCTTCCAAGAACTCACAAAAGAAAATATCGGTAAGCGACTTGCGATCTTCGTTGGTGGACAACTCGTTTCTGCTCCTACTGTACAAGCAGAAATCTCTGGAGGAACTGCAGTGATTACTGGTAGCCAGAACTTTGATGAGGCAAATACACTCGCACAAGATCTCAACACTGGTGCTATCCCTGCTCCTATTTACCTCGCAGGACAGCGCACAGTAGAAGCAACACTAGGGGCTGAGGCTCTCCGTACATCTATGAAAGCAGCTCTTATTGGAATGCTTATACTAATGGTGTATATGATTGTCATGTACCGTCTCTTAGGACTGATTGCAGACCTTGCACTCAGTGTATACGCAATCCTCTTCTTTGCGATCTTAAAGATGCCACTCTTCCTCTTTAGTAGCAGCTACATTGTTCTTACCCTTGCAGGTATGGCCGGTATCATCCTGAGTATTGGTATGGCGGTAGATGCAAACGTACTGATCTTCGAGCGTATGAAAGAAGAACTCCGCAAAGGAAAGATGCTTAAGACTGCTACGGAAACAGGATTCACTCGTGCGTGGCCTAGTATCCGCGATGGAAACATCTCGACACTTATCACCTGTACGATTCTCTTTGTTATTGGAACATCCATCGTACGAGGATTCGCCATTACATTGGGCATGGGAGTCTTGATTTCTATGTTCTCCGCTATCGTTATCACCAGATGGTTAGTGCGAAAGGTTAGCAGAATGCCACTCTCAGAGAAGACGAAGTGGTTCTGTGGTTAGACTATGGATACCATCCTCATTCAAGACCTCGAAGTCTCGACCCATATTGGTGTTCCCGATGCCGAACGTGCAACTGCACAAATGTTAAAAGTATCTATATGGATGAAAACTGATACAAAAAAGGCAGCAGTTTCTGATGATGTCGCTGATACGATTGATTACGCAGAAGTAGCGATGCACATACAGGAGCTTGGCAAGACCGAACGCAAAACTGTCGAACGATTTGCCGAAGACATTGCGCAAATGATCCTTAATGACTTTAAGCCAGAGAGTGTATCGGTATCTATCGATAAATTTATATTGCCAGATGCGCAGCGTATTGCCATTACCATTAACCGACCATAGCCATTTGTTACATTGGTATCGGCAGCAATATCAACGCTATAAAAAACATGCAGACGTGTGCGAGAGCTCTTCGTGATGATTTCCCCACTATCACCTTCTCCTCTGTGTATAAAACTGCTGCACGTGACGAAATACATCAAGATGATTTTTTAAATGCGGTAGCAAAGATCGATACTAATGAATCACCAGAAGAAGTATATAAGAGACTCAAGTCTATCGAAGAAGATGGTAAGAAAGATCCTCCATACAAAAAAGGTCCTCGAACCATTGATCTCGATATCTTGCTCTATGAAGGAAATAACTATCCACTATCCACTATCCACTATCCACTCATTATTCCCCATCCAAGAATGCAAGAACGTAGGTTTGTTCTAGAACCGCTCTGCGAACTTGATGATAGCTGGAATGAGCATCTGCAAAAAACTCTGGATCAGGCCTGTGACAAGGTAGATTTAGCTCTATAATCTCCGCCCATGGAAGATCTCATTGCTCAAATGCTCAAGGCTATCGGCGAAGACCCAAGCCGTGAAGGCCTGGTAAAGACCCCGAGACGCTTCGCAGAAGCTATGAAGGACCTGACAGTCGGCTACACCCAAGATCTCGATACCGTGATCAACGGAGCGCTGTTTGAGGCAGAAACTGACGGTATGGTAATCGTAAAAGACATCGAGTGTTACAGCCTCTGTGAGCATCACCTTCTGCCTTTTACCGGCAAAGTACACGTCGCGTATGTACCGGATAAGCATATCTTAGGTCTTTCTAAAGTCGCCCGCGTTGTGGATATGTTTGCCCGCAGACTGCAAACACAAGAGCGTCTTACACAACAGATCTGTGATGCCCTAGAAGAGACACTCAAACCAAAAGGTATTGGAGTAATACTAGAAGCGCAGCATTTCTGCATGATGATGCGTGGAGTACAAAAACAACATAGCAGCTGTATTACTTCTGCAGTGAAGGGATTGATCAAGAAGGACCCCAAGACCCGTGAAGAGTTTTTACGCTTGGTAGGCTAAGCGGCCATGGCAATGGTTCCACCGTTTTTCCTCTGTTCAAGTTCTACAAACTTTCCAGCACGTACAAGGTTTCTGTCTTCGTTATCCATCGGAAGTGATGCTGTGATCTTCTGATACTCTGCAGAGAGAAACTTTGTTTCATTCTGAACACTTATAGCAGCAGCCTCTCGAACTTCACGCGCATCGAACTGTTGTCCATTTATTGCAATTCCTTCCTGATCTGCAGATGCTGATTGTTTGGTATGTTCTTCTTCATGTACTGCGATGTCACTGGCAATACCAGTATCAATTAATCGGCCTCCATCTCTTGCTCGAATAGAGTCATGATCTATCCAAACATTATCTGTTCCAAGTTGTGCTTGTCCCGCTACGCCACCTGGCAACTCTTTCATCGTCACATTCGCATCCATTGATGAACGAATATCTTTAGCAGCAGTATCCAGATGATCTGCTGTCTTCTTAATTTCGCTTTGTGCATCATCTACACTCTTGCCTTCCAATGCAATGTTCAGCTCGTTACGTACTTCATCAGAGGTCTGCGAAGCTTTCTCTGCAGAAGCTGCATCCCGCACTTCTCTTGCGCGTTTTTCAAGCGCTGATGCTAAAGCTACAGAGCTTTGCTCACTGCCTTTTACAGTATCTTCGTAGAGAGCCGATGCTGTATCGAGTGATGTCATTGCCCACAGTTAAAAGGTATATCTACCTTACCGCACCCTTGCAAGAAGGTGAAGTATTCAAATACTTACTTTTTGGCTTATTTAAGCCAAAATATCGATGCTACTGATCTTAGAAATGTAGTCGATTTTTGCGCTTATACGTTAGATAGGTGAACGAAAACTTATGCGCAGTGTCTGCTAGGTGATCCTCTCGTTCTACTTCTTCCCATACATTTGTATCTACTGCTGGAAAGAAAATATCCCCCGCTATCCAAGCATGAATACGCGTGAGATAAATGTAATTACACAAGTCTAATGCCTGCCTATATATCTCTCCTCCACCAATAATAAAAATTTCCTCTTTGTCGTTATCCTTATGCCCATACATGATTGCCTCTTGGAGAGAAGAGGATACTAGACAACCCACAGCTTCGTACGCACTGTCTCGTGTCACAATAATATTACTACGATTAGGAAGTGGGTTTCCGAGAGCTGCCACAATCGATTCGAAGTTCTTGCGACCCATAATAACCGGATGTCCTTCGGTCCTTTTTCTGAAATATTTTAAATCATCCGGCAAATGCCACGGGATACTATTATCACGACCAATAACATTATTTTCGGAAGCAGCAACAATAATTGAGATACGCATATATGTATATGCTACAAGCTAGTAGCTACTAGCTACAAGCTAAACTGCTATCGGAGCTTTAATCCCCGGGTGCGGATCGTAATTCACGACCTCGATATCATCAAACCTAAATGCAAACAGATCGGTGATATCAGGATTTAACTTGAGAGTAGGCAATGCTTTTGGTTCACGATCGAGTTGTGTCAACGCTTGCTGCATGTGGTTACTGTACAAATGTAAGTCGCCAAATGTATGGACAAAGTCTCCAACTTCTAAGCCACACACCTGTGCCATCATATGCGTAAGCAATGCATACGATGCGATGTTAAACGGCACTCCTAAGAAGATGTCTGCAGATCGCTGATACAGTTGGCAGCTTAATTTTCCATCCAAAACATAGAACTGAAACAAGCAGTGGCATGGCGGTAGAGCCATCTTTCCAGCTGCGGCATTCGCATTAGGGCTCATGGAAATATCAGGTAATACGGATGGGTTCCATGCAGAAACAATAAGTCTGCGAGAAGTAGGATTGCGTTTGATCTCATCGATGACCCAACTCATCTGATCTACTCCAGAAAAATCTCTCCACTGCTTTCCGTATACAGGACCAAGGTCTCCTTCCTCCGTTGCCCATTCATCCCAAATCTTTACGCCGTTGTCTTGTAAATACTTGATGTTCGTATCCCCTTTAAGAAACCATAGTAGCTCATGCACAATAGACCGCATATGCACCTTCTTCGTTGTAAGCAGCGGGAACCCTTCGGCAAGATTAAACCGCATCTGTGCACCAAAAATACTGACAGTACCCGTACCTGTACGGTCATCTTTAGAAGACCCGCTGTCCATAACGGACTTGAGGAGCTTTAGGTACTGAAAATCTGCTATGTTCATAGGATAGCTATCCTACAAGCTACAAGCTACAAGCTACAAGCTAATTACCTATCTCTTCTCCAAACAACTTCTCTTCAAGCTCTAGGCCAATGTTTCCAAACGATGTACTCGAAACAAGATATGTCTCTATTGCACGGAGCCAGTGATAGTTCAGCGCAAGCGCTGTAACAATTAATATACCTCCAGAGATCTGCTTAATACGACCTGAGTACCTAGAGAGCGCACGAGAAGAATGGGCAGCAGCTTGTCCTCCATATCCGATAAGAAGCAGCGGAACGGACGTACCAAGGCCATACGTCGCAAGCAATGCTGCAGCCTCTAAGCCCGGCTGCTCCTGTACAAGCGTAAGAGCAAACCCAAGTGCAGGGCCTGCGCACGGCACCCAGACCAGTCCCATGGTAAGTCCAATGAGGAATGCAGTAATGGGATTGTCTTGTCCTAGCTCGCCTCTCGCCTTTTGCTGAACATCGGTTCCAAACTGCTGAATACGCGTTGCAATCCATCCACCAACTTCCATAAGAGTAGCTCCTATAGTTTGTGCGATAGTCATCACAATCCATCCATATTCTAAGTAGAAAAATCCACCAAGAACAGCACCTGTTAGCTGCAATGTTTTATTATGTGTGAGGAACCCAAATCCAAAGAGCAGCAAAACATAGTACGTAGAAATACGAATATAATCTGCTAGTTCTACAAACTGATTTAAGACAAGTGTAAGTAAAAACGTAAATCCGACAAAACTCACCAGCATTCCTGCAATGGTAAAAAGCGGCCTCAGTTTGCTTTTTCCTGCAATGCTTACACCAAGAACAATAGGAACGAGAGGAAGGATGCACGGTAGTAAAATCGTGAGCATCCCCGCTGCAAACATGGTGATATAAAGACTATTCATACGTACAGAGTGTCAACTCTAACCCAAAAGGTCACGAAGTGCGTCGGAAGAAGGAAAACGGACTCTCTCAATTTCATTCCCGTTTCCGTCAATGAGTATGAATGTATCTTGACCGGTAATACCGAACTGAGATTTTAAGTCAGTTGCTGTATCGTAATCAATCTTATACACAGATCGAGGATAATCTGCAGATCCATAGAAATCGTTTAGGCGACTGTCATTTTCTTTGCACTTAGGACACCACGTCGCATGAAAAAAGAGGACAGACTCTTTTCCGTTTCCAATAACACTAGGTGTGAACGCTGTATACGAACCAACAGATGCTACCTCTGCACCCTCTGCCATTTCTTCGGACTCTTCGGACTCTTCGGACTCTTCATTCATAGCCTGCACATCATCTATATTCATATACAACAATCGCTTTAATACAGAAAGAGACGGTGCGACCTCTTTCTTAATCACCTCTCCGGCTCCATCAACCAGAACAAACGTGTCTTGCATTGTGATGCCATATTTCTTTTTGAGTGCATCTTCTGTGTCGTAATCTGCACGGTATGTTTTTACAGGAAACTCTGCAGAGCCGTACCACTCGCTAAGGTTCTTATCCTTGGATTGGCAAGCAGGACACCAAGAAGCATAAAAGAAGATGACAGATTTTTCTCCGTTTCCAACAGCACTGCTTTTAAATGGCAAGTAATCACCAACAAAAGAAGTAACAACTGCTTGTTCTATATTTTTTACTTGTGGCTTTACAGCCTCTGTATCTTTAGTAGTTTTCTGATTACATGCGGTAAGTGTTACTGCGAGAACTGCTACAGCGAAGATGGATTTGCTCATAAGATATTGGGAATAATGTAACTGCATTCTATGGAGATATTCGATCAACACAAGTGTTCTTTTACTTCGAATGTTTTTTCCCTTTCCATAGGTCTAATTTGCCTTGTGTTTGCGAAGAAGGGCAACTCTCCTGAAAGGGGCAATTTGGACAATCTCGGCTAAAAGCACTGCATACTGCCCTCCCATGAGCAACCAACAAATGTGAGAGCTTTGGCCAATCATGCTTTGGGGTTTGTTCCATCATTTCTAGTTCGATCTTCGACTGATTCACAGAGCTCACAAGGCCTAAGCGATTCAGCAATCGAATATTATGCGTATCAATCGGAATACCTTCTATAACACCGAATGCAGTATGTAAAACAACTGCGGCAGTTTTACGACCAACGCCTCTAAGGGTAAGCATCTGTTTCATTGTTTTTGGCACTTCCCCATTAAAGTCTCTAATGATTGTTTGGCAGGTCTCCCGAATAGCACGTGCCTTAATACGAAACGATCCACATGAATGAATATCACCTTCTAACTCTTCCTGTGACACATCCAAAAAGTCTTGAGGACTTGTATATTTTTTATAGAGCGTCTTTCCTACTTGGTTTACCCGCTTGTCCGTGCACTGTGCAGCAAGCATTGTAGAAATCAAAAGTTCTAACGGTGTATTCCAGTCCAGTGTGCACTCCGCTTCGGGGTATAATCTTTTAAGCTCCCGAACAACTATTACCGGAGTGAGTATTTTCTTAGACATATACAGAGATTAAACCACCAAACGCGCAAAGCATCCAATCATTCCATGCCCAACGTCAATGAAAGTCACTAGCATCCTTATCACAATACGATATAGTCAATTCCCCATGTCGCAACTTCCCTCGTTCACCGTTTTTGACACAGAGACTACAGGGCTCGACCCAAAAAGAGGCGATAAAATTATTGAAATTGCTGGAGTGCGAATAGAGGATGGAGTCATTCGTGAAGACTTGTCATTTACACAATTTGTTAATCCTGAACGCAGTATTCCTTGGGAAGCAAAGCGTGTAAATCATATTGAGGATAGTGATGTGGCAGGTGCTCCTACTATCGACCAAGTACTTCCAGAGTTCTTGGAATTTGCAAAAGGATCAATACTTATTGCTCACAACTGTGATTTTGACATGAACTTTCTACAGACCGAAAAAGAGCTCTGTTGGGGGTACATCGAAATGCCAGAGTGTCTCTGCACCATGAGATTAAGCAGGGCCTTGTACCCAAGTGAGTTCCGCCACAACTTAGATTCTCTTGCAGCAAGACTTGCTATCAAAATGCCTGTAGGTCGCCACCGAGCGATGCCAGATGTCCTCATGACTGCTCAAGCACTACTTGTAATGCTAAAAAACGGTGATATTTCTACAATGGATCACCTCCGCAAACTTGCTGGAAAAAAGAGTCTCGTGGCCTAAAAAAAATTGAAAATAAATGCTAAAGTAGTGTTATGACAGTTTTACCAATAATAAAAGGCAAGGATGAAGATATTCTTCGAGCTAAAGCTGCGAAAGTTCCCCAGGTGACAAAGGAGATAAAGAAGTTCATTAAAGATATGCACGAAACTGTAGAAAAAGCAGAAGGCCTTGGGCTTGCCGCTCCACAAATTGGACAGTCTCTTCGGCTCTGTCTTGCTAATTTCAATGGAAAAATGACCCCTTTGGTTAATCCAGAGGTCATATGGAGCAGCGAGGAGACAAGTACAATGGAGGAGGGTTGCCTGAGCCTTCCAAAGATCAACGTGGATGTAACGCGACCTGTTGAAATCATGGTTCGATACGAAGATATCGATGGTAAAGAACAAGAGCGCCAACTCCATGATTTGGATGCTCGAGTAGTTCAGCATGAAATTGACCACCTTAATGGAATTTTAATTATAGACTATAAGTAATGCCAGACTTAGAAGTCATCATCGGCCTAGAAGTTCACGCTCAAATGAGCACCAAGACCAAGATGTTCTGTGGGTGTGATAACGATGCATTTGGAAAAGCACCAAACACAACGGTATGTCCTATTTGTATGGGGCACCCAGGAACACTGCCAGCAGTGAATGCTACTGCTATAGAAAAGGCTATCAAAGCTTCTCTTGCTATTAATTGTTCGATAAACCTTAGCAACCACTTCGACAGAAAGCACTACTTTTACCCAGACCTGCCGATGGGATTTCAGATCTCTCAATACGACTTCCCTCTCTCGAGCAACGGATCTGTAACGTATGATATCTTTGATGCATCTGGAAACATTGAAGAAAGTAAGGTATGTGGTATCACCAGACTCCATATGGAAAACGATGCAGGAAAGCTAACCCACAAAGGAAGTACTACACTATGCGACTACAACCGTGCAGGAACCCCACTGATGGAAATTGTAACCGAACCAGACCTGCGCAGTGCAGACGAAGCTGTAGCCTTCGCACAAGAGCTGCGGAGAATTCTGATTGCGGTCCAAGCATCTGAAGCGGACATGTTTAAAGGAATGATGCGCTTTGATGCATCTATTTCTTTGCGTGAAAAAGGGACAGAAAAATTAAACCCACGGAGTGAGATTAAAAACCTCAACTCCTTTAAGTCTCTCGAACGAGCACTGCAGTACGAAGAGAAACGATTACGGAAACATTGGGATGAAGATGGCGGCCCTCTCAAGGGTGATATCACTGTAGGTTGGCTAGATGATGATGGTAGAACCAAGATGCTCCGTGATAAAGAAACTGCCGATGACTATCGCTACTTCCCAGAACCAGATATTCCACCACTCGAGTTTGAGAAATCATATATCGAAGAATTGCGGGCAGGAATGCCCACGCTGCCTCGGGAATTAAAGGAGAAATACATTAATCTAGGGCTTGATGAAAAACAGGCTCTACAACTTATCGATCAATCAACACTGCAAATAATGTTCGAAGCTATCCGTGCAAAGACCGATGCAAAACGCGCATCCAGCATGGTGCTTACACAGCTTCTTGGATTCCTCAATGCAGCAGAAAAAGAGGTAGCGGAGGGACCAGATGCAGATGCAATGCTTGAACTCGTCGATAAGATTGATGATGGAACCATTTCAAGTAATGCAGGAAAAGATGTACTACAGAAGATGGTAGAGACTGGAAAAAACGCTTCTACAATTATCAAAGAAGAGGGAATGCAGCAAATCTCTGATGACTCAGCTATAGAAAGCATGGTCGATGCTGCAATCGCAGCAAACCCTAAAGCAGTAGAAGACTATAAAGGTGGTAATGAAAAGGCTCTCGCTGCCATCGTTGGCTTCGTGATGAGAGAATCCAAAGGACAAGCAGATCCTGTTGTTGTAAACAAAATTCTACGATCAAAAATATAATAATAGTCAGAATATAGAAATGCTGAAATCCTGAAATATTGAAAAGTGTTTTGCTTCAACATTTCAACATTAGATTAGTCCACCCTACTCATATACTCCCCACTCTCAGTATTCACTTTAAGTATATCTCCTTCGTTAATAAAGAGAGGAACGTTTACGGTAATACCAGACTCGAGCGTTGCAGGCTTTGTACCCCCTGTTGCCGTATCTCCTTTTACACCAGGAACTGTATCGACAACTTTTACATCAATAGTTGGTGGAAGCTTGATACCAATAGGCAGGTCTTCGAACATCATTGCATCAAGCTCCTGTCCTTCTGAAAGAAACTTTGCAGCCTCGCCAATCATATCTTCTGTAAGTTCAAATTGATCATAGGAACTTAAATCCATGAACGTAAAGCTAGTTCCGTCTCCATACAAGTACTGCACTTTTTTATAGCCAACATCTGCAGGTGGTAGTCTCTCGCTTCCTTGGAACGTCTTCTGGATAACAGAACCTGTTTTAAGATTCTTCATCTTTGTCGCCATGACACCACCCTGACGAGCAGCCTTCGAAAACTGATTCCATGTTATAAGAAACGGATCACCTTCAAACACGATAGCGCGGCCTTTTTTGAGTTCAGCAATAGAGTACATATTACCAGTTAACAGTTAACTGTTAACTGTTTCAAGCCATTTCACTAATTAAATCACCTCACCCGCTACATTTTCCCATCGCAGCTTTACAATCTCCTTGTACACCCTCTGTGGAAAGCTTTCTGGTCCATCAGGTAGTGTAAAAGCGAGCCTGCGTAGGATACGCCCTTGGTCTGGATGACCATTAAGCGCCTTGATTTCGGCTATAAACTGATTGATACGAGACTGGGTCATATCGTAGATAAAGATCTTTTCCTTGATCGTCATCACTATGTGCATCACTGCTTCTTCGGACAGTGATACATCAGTAGTATCTCTCGGTGCAGGAAGATACATCGCTATATCATCCAAGAGTTCTGGATCTACTTGGGCACCACGATTACTTGCAATATGAAGAGAGGAAGCAAGGAATGTTAAAAGCATCTTTGCCTCTTTATAGATTGCAGGATCCAAAGCCAGTTCCTCATTTTCGAGAGTGAACAAGTATGGGTGAAGATCAGACCACACAGACTGTACCAAATCTATACGTCCTTCATCAGCAGAGCGCATCATTACCGCAAGGCCATCAATCAGCAGTGTCCCTTGTGCATCCTCTTGGCTTGCTACTCCATCAGAAAGCTCTGCACTGGTTTCCAATACCATCTTTTTAATAGCATACGATTCATCACCTGGAAGTGCTGCAGCCATTTTCGCTGTACTCCCTGCAATAGCACGCTGTACGAGGAACTCAGCTAAGCTTCCATGATGCTCTCCGCCAGCAATAGCCTGTAGTGTGTCACGATATTCCTCAAGAACAACATCTGCCTTGTCTCCGTTGTAAATAAGTGCAGCAGCTTCGTTTAACCTCGTTTCTGCTCCTTGTAGCTGCTTACTTACACGTGTCTCTTGGTCAAAAGTAAACCAAACATCCACCAGCTCTGCAAAACGCTTTACACCGTAAAACCTCGAAGTTGGTAAGATTCCTGCCTGTGCAATACGACGCTCGTGCTGCATTTGTGCAATATCATGGCGATGCACAGCATCACGCATCAGATTTTGATCTGCCCATGAATATTGATACCACTTTGCAGGAACTTTCTTTACGAGTAATACATTGTCTTCGTAAAGCCTTGTGCGCTCACCAGATGCAAGGAATACCTGCGTTCCATTTTTTTGCACTGTTGCCATACGGTCATACACTTCGACATCAACGTAGTCGTCCTCTGTAATAGAAACACTTCCTTCGTTTACCGTGATATGACCATGGCTAGTAGCCACAGTAATTCCACGTAACTGTGGTGGAACAAGACCTTGTACCCACATTTTTCCTGTATATAAAGTCAGTGTTGGGAATATTTCTGACGCAGGCTCTAGTCTGTCAGAAAGATCTTGTAGCTCTACTGTCGTCATACTGTCCAAACGAATAACACCATCATCATGAAATACGATACTGGCCTCTCCATCATGTGTGCGTAACTTCATACCAGGCTCCAATGCAATCTCGCGCTCTACTGTCTGCCACATTCCACCAATAGATACAAAAACTTCTCCACGCGTAGGAATAAGAAGTGCTTCTGTTTCCGCTACGGTAGGAGAGGCAATAATAAGCATAGGACTCATGCGAACAAGAAGTCCGAAAAGCGCGAATGCCGCTGTCCACTTTGCAGTCAAAGGCCAGTACGCAATGTGTTGCACAGGTTCAAGACTCGCAAGAACGCGTGCTTTGATCTGCTCTTTAAGTTCAGCAGATGGTTGGAATGCAATCTTAATACGTGTAAAGGTACTCGCTTGTGGTAATTCAATCTGTGAAGAAATACGATTCCAGACTGTTTTCTGCAATGATTTCTTTGGAGAGCTCGCTACCTTAAGGTCTGCAAAAAGAGAGCTATCCGCTATAATACGCGACTGAATAGATCGCTGTATCCTATCTTTCATATCCGTACTAGGGCGAATATCTTTCTGAAGGCCTTTGAGGAACTGTTCTGGGGTCATTCGTAAGTTATAACGGAAATAATTGGCTGATGTTACACATCAAATAGCATAAACAGCACGATATTCTTTAATATTTTCGGGTAAAAGAAGTTCAAGTTTCTTGAGAGCTCTATGCTTTAAAATACGCACAGAACCTTCTGTTATATGCAATACACGGGCAATTTCGCTATGTGGCAGGTCTGCCATATAGGAAAGCAACAATACTTCTCGATATCGAGAAGGCAAATGCTCCATAGAGGAATTGACCATTTTAAGCATCTCATCTCGTCCTACCTTTGTATCGGCATTATTGAACAAGTCACTATCTACAAGCTCTTCTGGCATTTCTTCAAATCCTCGGTGCGTCCTGTAGGAATCAATCACCTTGTGTCGTGCAATACGGAACAACCATGCCGCAAATGGCACATTCTTGCGTTCTTTGTACGTATGAAGCTTTTCCCATACTTTTACGAAGATATCTGCTACCAAATCCTCAGCGACTTCATTCGGTACACGAAAAGCGGTATAGCGATACACCTGCAAAAAATACATGTCGTAGATCTTGCCAAAAGACTCCGTACAGCCATCCTGAGCACGTCGCACGTACTCTGGTAGAAGTGTCTGCTGAATGTCTACTTTCGGCGTATCCATCAATGAGAAGAAGTGAAGCCCTATTCTAGCATAGAAACGTTGGAAACAAGCCCCTGTTACACACTTAATCTTGACACCCCATCCTACTCCCACTCAATCGTCCCCGGTGGCTTATGCGTCAGATCTTGAAATACAACATCGACCCCCTCAAGAGCAAGTAGCCGTTGCGTCATTACAGCCACAACATCTTTTGGCAGATCAACCGCATTCGCTGTCATCGCCTCTTGGCTTTCGACAGGGCGAAGAACAATAGACAATCCCCCTTCGGATGTCCCGAACGGAAGTAACACAACGGGGAATTGCCAGATAGATTCGTAGAGACCTGCGACTCCCATCTCATTATGAACAATGGCATCTGCTTGACGTAAAATCTCTGTTCGCTCTTTGGAAACATACCCTGGAGAGAACACAAACTCTGGTGGTGTGCTGTGCGACGTACACATCAACACACGATTGAAATCTTCTGATGCATTCGGAATAGATGTGGCAAGCTCCCAACACTTCTCGTCTGCAAATTGCTCATCACTAAACAGTGCAATGGCATGGCGGTAACTTCTTCCATCTCCTTGTACACCAACAGATTTAATAGGAAGAGCTGCGTACGCGATATGACGCAACACAGATTTAGGACAGCTCACACGAGAAGGTTCTTGTGCACACAGTATTCTTACGCCAAGACCAGGTCCTGGAAACGGGTGTCTCCAGACAAGATCGTGCGGGAGTCCAAGCTCTTCTCCGAGTGCGCGCACTTCATCTTTGTAGAGCTCTCGTAGAGGTTCGACAACCAAACCCTCCTTCATCATCTGCTGAATAGCATCAATCCGATTATGATGCGTCTTAATTGTATCCGCGTTCTTTGTTTCACCAGTTTCGATTGTATCGGGATAAATCGTTCCTTGTCCGAGCATCCAACCATCTTCCATTTTTAAGTTCATCTCTTCGCTCACACGTTTTTGTACAGACAAGAATGCATCGCCAATAATCCAACGTTTGTCTTCTGGCTCGTAGACCTCAGCAAGTTTTTTCAAAAAGTATGCTGATGCATCTTCGATACGAAGATTGGTAATCCCCAGTGCATCAAATGCTTTTTTTATTTGTATTGTTTCATCTTTGCGCATCATTCCCGTATCTATGTACAAGCCCTGTACGCGATCTTCTCCGAGGACTTGGTTCAGTAAAACAAAAGCAACGGTAGAATCCACTCCACCCGATACCAACATAAAGACTTTGCGATCCCCTACTTCTTTTTTTAGAGCCTCTCCAATGTGGTCTTTATAACTTTCAATACTCCATTCCGCTGCATCACACGTCTTCACAAAGTTTTCTATCAGTGTCTGTCCGTGTTCTGTATGCACTACTTCTGGGTGAAACTGCACAGCAGTAAAGTTCCGATCTATATCCGCTATAAATGCATTACTGCAATTATTTGATGTACCTATTCGCTCAAAACCTTCGGGTAACAGAGTAACTTCATCCCCATGACTCATCCATACAATCATTTCCTTGGGTAATCCACTGCCAATTCCCAAATTCCTATTCCCTATGTGCAACTTTGCCTTCCCATATTCTTTTACCTCCCCCTGGCTCACTTCTCCCCCTAGCGTCTTTGCCATCCATTGTAATCCATAGCAAATACCCAGCACGGGAATACCGAGTTCAAATAGAGCAGGATCCCCTTGTGGACTCTTAGGATCGTACACACTTTGTGGGCCTCCAGAGAGGATGATTCCTGCAGCATTCTTCAGCTCCTGCGCAGATGTATCTGCATCCTTAATCTCCGAGTACACACCGCATTGGCGTACCCTACGGGCAATGAGATGCGCGTACTGACCTCCAAAATCGAGAACAATTATTGATCGCTGATGATCCATGGGTGCAGTGTAATGGTTTGCCTTTGCGAAGGCGAGTGGTTGACAAGAAATATCCTAGAAGAGTAATAATAGAGAACTATGATTACTGGAGTACTGGCGAACTTTCCTAGCACAGAAGATGATAATGCACTCATGACATGGTGCAAAAACGTACATGGGCAACACTCTGGGGATATTCCAACGATTGTAAAGCACGTCTTAGAACATCAAGACGCTGCAGAAGCACTTGGAGCAAAGATCAAAGATATACGCGAAGCCCTACGAAAAATCTGTAATGCACGAAAAATTATGTCTGCTGCAATAGAGCAACGAAAAGCTCTCTTAACCACAACTAATAATGAATTACAAAAACAATTGAAACGTGCAACAGTGACTTTCAAAGCTGAAATA
Organism: bacterium; assembly: GCA_027592135.1. Classification (GTDB taxonomy): domain Bacteria; phylum Patescibacteriota; class Gracilibacteria; order Peribacterales; family Peribacteraceae; genus UBA2170. The sequence continues at coordinate 19,944 of JAQCIJ010000002.1, forward strand.
CAAAAGTGCTTAATGCGGTATGTCGATACTCTCTCTCTCGCAATTGCAATTTCAAATTCCAATACAGCAACACGTCCCGGCGAGCATTTGCATGTAGACACAAGTTCAGTGAACCTAACTGATGGAGAACCTGCAGTAGTAAATGAAAATGCAATTAATGAATGGCTCACATCAGAAACTGGTACAGTTAATGATCCTAAATTGGATTTTGAAGTAGATGAGCGTCTTGTGACTGATGAAGAAGATGAAGGTGGCAGTGGACCTGATAGTGGCGAGTTACTTCTGTAACCGAGTCGCCAACAATATCCACACCGTATACGCTACTGCTGCATCTTCCCATGCATGCAAGAAGAGGGCTGCGATTGCAATACCAAAGAATGCTAATGCTACTGAGCAAGAAAAACGTTGGTTCGTTGATTCGTTGTTTCGAAGAAACGAACAAACCAATAAACGTTTTACCAAGAGAAAGATTAAACTGAGATACAGCACAAAACCAAGAACACCGAGCTCTACCCCGATTTGCAGATACCAGTTTTCGGGCAAAAATGGACATGTGCATTCAGCATCGACAGGCTGCACTTGCGTATCGCCTACAAACACACAAAGGTTTTCGTGTATCTGTGCCCACGAAGGATCATCCCCTTCTTCTAAATACACACACGTATCACTAACTCTGTTACTCGCAGGACCAGCCGTCCCTAGCCCCAAACCAAAAGGATTCTGTATCATTACCTGCAATGCCTGCAAAGGTCTACTAATATGATCACGTGTAGAGGCTGCACGCGAAACAATAGATGGTGCTATTGCTTGTAATGCAAAAAGACATACAAATGATATACAAAATAGTGCTCCAGATAGTTGAAAGAACTTCTTTCGAGGAAGCTGCTTCCAAAGCATCACTCCAACCAATACAGCAGTGGCTAAGAGTGCAGAACGAGAAAGCGTAAACAGCATGGTAAATAATACAAACGTTCCAATGACTAATGACCAATGACTAATGACTTTTTTATGAGAAAGTACAACAGAGAACGGTATGATCAACCATAATCCTAATTGATTCGGCCCACTCATCGTCGACTGAATACGACGAATAGCACTGCCACCAATCTGCTGGAATGCAGCCAAAGGAGCATCACTCTGGTACAAAGAATGTAAGTCACTGTACCCAAGCCACACAAAAAACTGCTGGTGCATATACATTCCTAAAATTCCATACACAGAAATTATGGCTGCAGCGATAAGGATCACTTTGAATACGTGATTCATGAATTGATCCGACCACTCCACACGTCGTAAGATCATGAATGTAATAAGCGGGATGAAGTCATATTTAAAACCGTAGAGAAACTGGTTGATACGTGATGAGTGATGCGTGATAAAAAGAACAATTGAAAGTAAGAGTAATAACAATATGCAAACATCAAGTACATCAATACGTATTACTCTTAACCCATTTCTCTTCACTTTCTTAAGAATTTCAACTACAGCAATCAACAAAATAACTCCCAATACTGCCTCTTTCCAGAGGGCTAGATACGTAAGTGGAGCATTCCCCGGACCTGCAATAAGCTTTGTACCAACCGTTACGATAAACGCATGGAACGGAAGGAGTCCCAAAAGTACTATCGTAAGATGTTGGCGAACATTCTGAAGAGTCATATACACCTATCGTACTTTATCCACTATCCTCTTTACAGTCCAATTCTCTCCTCCTCTCCCCGAAATACTTCACCAGTTGCCAGCACTTCTTCTACAGCATCTATACATTTACTACTCACATTCTCTCCATAGATCTTTGGTGCATTACGCATTTCTTTGTTGTCCCACGCGTATTCAACAATGCTCTTAATAAGATGAGCATCGATTGGAGGGGCAATCAGGTTTCCTCCATTAATCGCAGACTCAGATCTATCGGATCCAAAGCGAAGTGTCACACACGGCACACCCATCACATTCATCTCTTCTTGCATACTTCCAGAGTCGGTAGCTACCACCGCAGCCTTGCTCATCGCCGCAATAACATCCACGTACTCCGCCCAAACAGGTGAGTAGATAAAGTTATCGTATTCCTTGTCCATATTCTCTACCTCTGCCTTCAGACCAAAGTTCTCGAGGGCAGATTCTGTTTTAAACAAAGAGATGAGTAATACTTTGCGTCCTTCTTCGATCAGCATCTTCATTGCATCATAAATAGCACGAAATCGTTTTTCGTTTGTGCAGTTTTCTCCGCGATGAATACAAAATCGTACGAAGTCTCCATCAGCGAGTTCCGGATGACGTTCAAATACTGTAGAGCTGTCTGCACGACTCATCGCTTCGTGCGTAGCATCGGCAACAGAGTTTCCAACAACAAAAATACGATCGTCACAGTACCCTTCTCCTAGCATAAATTCACGATCAAGCTCTACAGGAGCTAGGTGAATTCCAGTTGCTGCTTCTGCGCATCGTGTATTGAATTGTTCTGGGAACGGTTCTTGTGATCCTCTCTCCCAATTGTTGCGATCCATTTGAAATGCACGCCATGCAGCACAATCAAATCCATCATCACTCAAACTAAACTCTGCAAACTTTGGTGTAAGTGTTCGGATCCCCGCTTCGACATGCACAGCAGCAAACTTATGACAGTATCCTGCATTAGCAGCGGCCATACACGTTGTTGTGTCTCCATGAACATACGGAATCACGGTCTTTCCTTTTTCTTTTAGCTCTCCAATAACGTATCCCAAACGACCAATAATCTGGCTTACTACTTCGTGGGCAGGTCCGCGTACATTCAAATTAAAATCAGGCTCTACCCCAAACTCTTTCAGCATTCCTCCTGATAAGTTTTCATCATAGTGCTGACCCGTGTGACCAAGAAGCACCAAGTGCCCTCTATTTTGTAACTCTTTGTACAAAGGAATCTGCTTGATGATATCGGGCTTTGTCGCGATCAAAATGAGATGCACATTGGTCTGGCTGTTTGCAGCCACCTCGTCATAAAAGCCTTCAGAGCGGTACGTTATCTCTTGCATGCGCAAAGCATAGCCGAACTTGTGTGTAAAGATCTACACTCTTCCCTCTTTTACACTCTTATCTGTTGTAGAAGCACCCTTAGTTACAATGCCCTCAACGTGTAAAATTTCGTGCTCTACCATGTTTTCTCCTTTGAATTTGTAAATATACGGGGTGCAAAGACCAATTTCTAATGCAGCTGTAGCCTCTGGAGTCAGCCCTTCAAGGTTTTTAATAATCGGCCTCAGGCTGTTTCCATGGGCAACAACCAGTACTGTTTTACCTTCTTTGAGAAGTGGAAGAATATGCTCTACGAAATACGGCCATGTGCGCTTCTCACAATCTTCCATACTCTCTCCATTGGGAGGACGCGTATGAAAGCTACGCCGCCACAGTTGAACTTGTTCCTCTCCGTATTTCTCAACAGTCTCTGCCTTATTCAATCCTTGTAGATCTCCATAACTACGTTCATTGAGAGCTTCGTCTTTCGTAATAGGCAGATTCTGCCCCAATGTTTCCAAAATAACATCCAACGTTCCTGTTGCCCTCTCGAGTACCGAAGTAAATGCACTATCGAAAATAAAACCTTTAAGAGCATTCCCACACAAGGCAGCATCCTGCTTTCCTCGTTCTGTAAGTGGCACATCTGTCCAACCCGTAAATCTATTTTCTAAATTCCACTGAGATTGACCGTGTCGAATAGCGATAAGAGTTCCCATGCACCAAAAATACCACAGCTTCCCTCGAGAATCCATGTTTGCTACACTTCACTCCTGATGGAAATACATCACCTATCCAGAGGCCGTTTTCTCCACACTGTTGGATGGGGCCTTATGGCGAGCCTTGTCGTAGTAGGAATCGCCGCAGGACTCGGAAGAGCAACGGTAAACCTCGGAGCTGCCCTCACCGATAAGCCTGATATTGCTATCTATCTTCTTCTCCCAGATGAAGGACTCCATTCAATAGAAGTACTAAAAGAAGAAGAGAACGAACGACACTACATGGCAGAAAGCAAAGACGGTCCAAAGTTTATTATCCTCAAAAAAGGAGAGGAAGAATGGTACATCTCTCACGTCGAAAGGCTACACGCAGATGCTAACTCCGAAGAACCAGAAGCGGAAACCGAATAACCGCGGTATAGATTCTACCAATACGAGAGGGCTGAATCAGTAAGCGCCACAACCACTCGAGTCCTGTTTTTTGCATAAACTTCGGAGCTCGTTTTATAGAACCCGAAAGAAAATCAAACGTTCCTCCTACACCAATTGCCACTTTGATAGAGGTAAGGCTAAGTAAATGCTGATTGATCCACAAGTCCTGAGCTGGTGCGCCGTAGGCAACCAGCAGAAGCTGTGCACCACTATCATTTATTTGCCTTATGATCTCAGCTGCATCTTCTTCTTTTGGGGAGCCTTCATAAGAAAACGTTACGAGTTGCGCGTTGCGCGTTGCGAGTTTCTTTGCAGCTCGAGAACCTACCCCGCCTTTTCCACCTAAAAAAAACACAGGACATTCGGCACCTGCAGAGAGTAATAACCGCTCTACCGTATCCACACCTGTCACTCTCTCGGGAAGATGTTGACCTGATCGCGCGGCAGCCCATAAAAGCCCCGTCGAATCGGGAAGATTAAGTTCTGAGGTTTGTAGTAGTGACTTAAACGTCGAATGCTTTTGTGCAAGGACGAGCATCTCATTATTCGGAGTCATAACATGGTGTTTGCTACCATCTGAAAGCATTTGCGATATACGTGCAATGGCTTCGTCCTGAGTTAAGGGATCGATTGGTACGCCGAGAATTCGTACACGCTGCATAGATCAATAGTATACGATATACTGCGTCCATGCTCGAACAATCCACCATCAGAGTTTTGCTCCCAATTGGGTTCTTTAGCGGGCTTGTTGCCATGCTCATGCTTGGGGAATCGTTTAAGCATATTCAGGCGACAACAGTAATAATTAATGGAGAGACCCCACAAGTACAACAGGTTCCTACTCCTGCGCAGGCATTACCTCGTTGTAAACAAAATAGTGATTGCCCTCTTCCTACAACGTATTGCAGTCAAAGTGGAAAATGCACGCAACTCACAAATCCTATCTGTGATTGTAGTCAGCCACAGGTATTGCGATGCTACGAAGAGTCAGGAAAAGCACGATTCTTGTTTTGTCCGAGTGCATGTGTAGAAACCAGAAACGGTGCTATCTGCCAATAAAAAAATCCGCTACAGTAAATCTATGAGACGCTATGTTTTTCTTTTGAGCTTGCTAATCCTGCTTACTGCGTGCGTGCCTCTCGAAGCACCCCAAAAAGCACCTGCACAACAGGATCAAGTAGAAGCATTAGACAGTGACCAGCTAGAATCAGAAGATGGGCAACTGCAGATTGTCGAACGACTTCTACCATCTGGACTCATAGAAATTGGTGACCGCGATGCACCAGTAGTTCTTCTAATATTTACCGAGCACCACTGTCGTTACTGTAAAGACTTTTATCACGAGCACTTCCCCCTTCTGATCGAAGACTTTGTAACCCAAGGAAAACTAAAACTGCAAATTAGCATCTTGCCACTACGTAAATACATTCACAGCCAAAATGCAGCACTGGGACTTTTATGTGGGGCAACGCAAGGTAAGGGAATCCCCATGCATGAGCTCCTCTTCGCTCTTGGGGCTAAAGATCGAGAAGCTCTCCTTAGTGAAGCTGCCACATTAGAACTCGATCAAGATCTTTTTGTACAATGCCTCGATAGCCCAGATACACTCAAGACTGTGGAGAGGCAAAAGTCCATCGCACGGTCTCTCGATGTCACCCTTGTTCCAACATTCTTCCTCAACGGGGAAAAGTCTGTAGGCCTTCCGCAGTATGCAGACTTACGAGGAATGATTGAAGTAGTAACTACGGACGAATAATCCGTATCAACTTAACGCGAGTTGTTGCTCCCGAAAGCATCTTCACCTGCTCTTTTGCTACACCAAACTCCTGCGCCAAGTACCGCTTGAGTTCTGCGTTTGCTTTTCCATTTTCGGCAATCGCCGCTACGTGAATCTTTACACTTTCATCATCCATAATACTCTGCACTTCGGTTTTCGCCATACCAGACCGCACACGCACATAAAACTGCACCGTATCTTTTTCGGCCAATTCGCTGATGAGGCTTTCGAGCATATTAGCTTAGCTGATTTTTCCTCCACTTCTCTATCTCTGCATGATGACCAGAGAGAAGAACATCTGGTACTTTGATTCCTGCGTACTCATCTGGCCTCGTGTAGTGGGGATATTCTTTTTTACGATCTAAAGCAGGGGAAAAGCTTTCCTCTTGCGCCGACTCTTCTTTGCCAAGTACTCCAGGGATATGTCGAGCTATAGCATCGACGAGCACCATTGCTGGGAGCTCTCCTCCAGTAAGAACGTACTCTCCGATACTGATCTCTTCGTCGATCCAGCCTCCTTCTACGATACGCTGATCGATCCCCTCGTAATGGCCGCACAGGAGAATAATCCACTCATACTGCTTGGCAATTTTTTCTACTTTTTCCTGCGTCAATCGCTCTCCGCGAGCAGAAAGATAGATGCGATAAGGAACATACTTTGCACCAAAAACATCTTTAATTTTACGCATTCCATTAATAGATGTTCGTCCAGCTTTGGTGACTTCTTCAATAGCAGGAATAATAACATCTGCACGCATCACCATTCCGGCTCCACCACCATACGGTTCATCATCCACTTGTCTGTGTGTACCAATACCCCACCGTCTCAAATCGTGATAATGAATATCTATCCGCTTTTCCTTCTGTGCACGACCAATAATACTCTCGCCCAAAGGTCCGCGAAACATGCCAGGGAATAATGTAAGGATATCAATACGCATATTAAGGGATAAGGGATTAGTATTATGGGGTAAGGGAAGCATCTATGAAATCATTTCCCTTAGTACTTAACAGTGCCCTACCCCCTACCCCCTACTCCTTGCCCCGCATTTCCGTCCTCATCCCCACCTACAAGCCAAATCCTCTGCATCTTTCCGAAGCCGTAGAGAGTGTACGTGCACAATCGGAGCAAGACTGGGAGTGCATTATCTGTGATGAGCCTACAGAAGTAGACACGCATGCAATGGTGATGGATTATCTCATTGATGATCGATTTCAATTTCACACAAACGAGAAATGCCTAGGGATAGGAGGAAACTGGAACGAATGCTACCGCAAAGCATCAGGCAACGTTATCGCGTATCTCTTCCAAGATGATCTTTGGGAACCGAACTACTTAGAGACTGCTCTGAAGATCTTTTCTGAGAATCATGACGTCGGCATTATTTCGATGCATCACAAGTATCAATACGACGAAACCCTTTGGACCATCGATGGATATGAACTGGTTAAAGAAGTACAAAAGCAACTATTGCCTGGTAAGCAGGCAGGGAGCGAAATCTTAGAGTGGTGGCTAAAGCGCAATATGCATCCGAACATCATCGGTGAGCCTCCATTTGTAGTCCTTAGAAAAGAACTGATGGAAGAAGTAGGGCCATTTAACGAGAACATGCTACAGTTTCTCGATGTAGAGTACTGGCTGCGCTGCTTGCAACATACCAACTGGTACTACGAGAATACATCACACGGTGCGTTCCGTGTGCATAGTGATGCTGCCTCTGCAAAAAATAATGAGTCTGGTAGAGGGCTCTACGATCGCCTAACGGTCTTTGAGCAGCTGATAAAATCCCTGCACGGTCCACTTAAGAAAGTGGCGATCACATCTCGCAACAGATCTGTGCAAGATATGATCGAAAAGTTTTTACACCGCACAAAACAGGGGAAAGGGGTTAGTGGTACAGGGAGTGGGCAAGTGTTTTGGTTTGTCCTTCGTCATCCGATTATCGTTACTTTTGGGCTTTTGAAAGCCATATTTAGGAAGAGCCGGATAAAAAACCTGCTGTAACAGAAACAATGGGCGAAGTGGAGTGGGTAGCGTAAGCTACACAAACTCCTTCATCAACTCCGATACATCCGTAATCGCTACTTCATCCACTACAGTAGTTTTTATTCCTTGCCTCGGTACAAGCTTCTCGTAGAAGTGCGGATGGTCTTCTGTCTGGTATAAAATCCCACAGGAAACTTTCTTGGATGTATCACAGGCGATCTTTTTGGCAGCTTCGAAGTCCGATGCATCATGTCCATCTGCATTCGCATCGTAGCAATGCTCCAACAGCCACTCGTGTGTAGCGAACTTGTTATACGTTGGACACGCTTGGAGGATATCAACAAAGGCAAAGCCTCTGTGCTTAATTGCTGCCTTAAGAACTTTTGTCATCTGCGGGATATCTCCACTCCAAGTCCTCGCGACAAATGTAGGCTGCAGAGAGAAGATGAAATCCATCGGATTAATCGTATCTTCTGGGATTCCATTTGGTGATGTGTTCATCGGTTGATTTTGCCATGTCAGTGAACTCGCCTGCCCTTGTGTTAATCCAAAGTTTGCGTTGTTATGCAAAACGAACGTAATCGGATAGTGGCTACGAACGCTGTGCACCAAGTGATTCACACCTTCGGAGAAACTCGCACCATCTCCTCCAAAGGCAAGTACAGGCATATTCGGATTGGCAAGCTTCGCACCAGACGCAAACGGAAGCACGCGGCCATGTAGTCCATGCACTCTGTACCCAAGCATCTTGTCTGATGCATTTCCGTGACAACCAATATCAAAACACATCAACACTTCGTGCGGTGCAATTTCAAGTTCTACAAGTGCACGTTTTGCAGCAGCCATGATTCCATAATCTCCACAACCGTCGCACCATGTACATTCCGTCTTACAGAAGTAATCATGAACGCTTGGCTTGCCTGTGCTTTCGAGTGAAATAGACATAATTAATTGTTAATTGTTCATTGTTAATAGTTTCCCTTGAAGTTCATCAAAGAAAAACGGACGTCCGTCGTACTTTAAGATCTGATGATCAAATGTAAGACCAGATTCCATACGAATCAGCTTTGAAAGATGTCCTTGATACGTTGCTTCGATGAAAATAATTTTCTTTGCTTTCGCCGCAAGTGCTTCGAGCTTCTCTATACGAAGAGGCCAGAGGTAACTGTAGTGCAAGTATCCGATTCCTTTTTGATCTTTTATTGCATCCAAAATACATCCCTTGTTACTCCCCCAACTGACAATAAGTGTCTCTGGATTTTGATCTCCAAACAATTCTGGATCCGGAAGAGCAGCCTTCATCACTGCCATCTTCTTCATACGCTTATCCATCTGTTCTATGGCATTTTGTCCGCCCTCTTCTACATTCCCTTCGCTATCATGTTCATCTCCCTGAGCGCAGTACGTAGCGGCTTTCGCTCCTGGTAACCACCGTGGAGAGATGCCATCTTTTGCAGCAGGATTATAACGGTCTGCACTTACGAGCTTGTCGAGCTCAGCCTGCTTCGTAACCAGGTTTCCACGACTGATCTTTGCTTTTTTGAGATCATATTGTGGCTGCATATATAAACCCTCTGCGATATGCTTATCCGTAAGAATAGTCACAGGCAACTGATACTCCTCTGCGTAGTTAAACGCATCTGGCATCAAGTCGAAACAATCTTGGCTATCGCTTACAGCCATCACCAGCCGTGGATATTCTCCATGAGACCCAAAGATCGAAAGCAACATATCACCCTGCCCACTCCATGTCGGAAGTCCTGTAGAAGGGCCTTGCCGCATAGCAAGAACCATCACAGATGGATTCTCGATGATTCCATTAAGCGACAGTGTCTCGGACATTAAATCATATCCACCACCCGAGGTAGCAGTCGCAGCCCTCGTCCCCATATGCATCGCACCCGATACCATTTGTATAGCGGTGATCTCATCTTCCGCCTGCTTTACCACCATGTTCGTCTTATTCTGATTATCTGCAATATATTTAAGAAGTGGAGAAGCTGGTGTCATCGGATATCCACAATACATACGGCACCCCGCATGCACCATTCCCATACCCATTGCTTCACTTCCTGTTACCAGTAAGTCATCTGTTCGAGCAGCATCTGGAGATGGTACATCTATCACTATCGCACCTGCACTCTCTTCTTTAAACTTTTTCCCTTCGTCAATAAACGTGTGATTCAGTGCGATGACCTTTTCTCCTTTGTGTGCAAACTGTTCAGCCGCCATGTCTTTAAGTGTGTCGTAATTTCTTCCTAGTAGTCCCCACACAACTGCCGTCACACACATGTTTCCAACAATCGGGCGACTGTTGTGTTCTTTTAAGATTTTCTCCATCGGTAGATAGAGAATCTGAATTTTTTTGTCATCGAGCATTTTCTGATCCTCCGCAGAAAACTTCCAATCGGGAATCAAATGCAGCAGCACTCCTCCTTCTTTTACTGATCCAAGATCGCGCTGAAGTCCGATGTAGTTTAAGCACACCAAGATATCGACATGAGTCTCAGAAGACTCGATATGAGAGTCGCAGATATCTAGCTGATAACTACTGTGTCCTCCTTTAATTACCGACATATATTCACGATATCCAAACACATGGTGCCCCGCACGCTTAAGACCCTTCGCCACCATCTCACCTACAGAGTTAATACCCTGTCCTTGTGCGCCAGTGACTTTAAAGGAAATTCTGCTCATACTAATGACTCATAACGAATGACGTTATTCGGAAGAAGTAAAACACCCCATCAATGTATCACACCAACGAACAACTTTCTCCTCTTGTCCATACGGGTCATTAATAATGATCAGCGGCATCGTACAAGATTTTCCATTGTGACTCAGTAGATACTGCATAAATCTCTCTGTTCCGCGGCCCGTGTAGTAGTACCGATCATCTCCTAAAATAATAAGGCCCACAGGCTTCCCAGAAAGATCTGCATCTTTAGCACGCTTCTCCAAAAACTCCCGCATATGCATATTGAGATACCCCTCAACCGCATCGTAATTCCATGTTGATGACGCCAAGAGCAGGACATCTCCCTTATTGATATCCTCTGCCTGAGCCTCTTCTGCCCGCTGAACAGAAACCGTAAGATCCTTCTGAGTACTAGAAAGGTGCTCTTTGAGAGTTTCTACCACGTGCTCTGTGTTTCCACTGGTAGAAGCGTAGATGATATGGAGAGTAGGCATAGTCGAGAAGCATTGTACTCTGAATTCCCTCATTGAGAAAACCGCTATTTTCGTGTAAAATATTAGGAAATGAGCCTATTTGAACCAACATCCATAGCAGTTATTGGTGCCAGCTCGGTGGAGGGGAAGGTGGGGCACGATATCCTCAAGAATTTGATCGAAGAAGGATTCATAGGACCCATCTACCCTATCAATCCAAAGCACGACGAGATCCTCGGGAAACCAGCCTTTGCATCGGTAAAAGATGTGCCGGGAGATATTGATCTTGCAGTGATTGTCATCCCAGCAAAACGTGTACCAAGTGTATTGCAAGAATGTATAGATGCATCGATCTCAAACGTTGTCATCATCAGTGCAGGATTTTCTGAAGTCGGTACAGAAGAAGGAAAACAGCTCGAAGAACAGATAAAAGACATGGCACGAACCAACGAACCAACGAACCAACAAATAAATATCGTCGGCCCTAACTGTTTAGGAATACTAAATCCGAGTCATAACATGAACGCATCGTTTGCTGTACATCTTCCACCAGAAGGTTCTGTCGCACTTATCTCACAATCTGGTGCGATGGCTGTTGCCGTTATGGATGCATCAGAAGAACTCGGAATTGGATACTCTCTTGTCGCAAGCATCGGAAACAAAACCGTAATGAATGAATCAGATTTTTTACGCATTGCAGGTAATGATGAAAAAACATCAGTGATAGGATTCTATTTAGAAAGTATTACTGACGGAAAAAAGTTTTTACAGACCCTTATAGAAGTTGGAGCAACAAAAAAAATCGTGATCTTAAAATCTGGCGTGTCACAGCACGGCTCCGAAGCTGCGGCTTCGCATACCGGAGCACTTGCCGGAACCGATGCCTCTATTGATGCACTCTGTGCGCAAAGTGGTGCTGTACGTGCACACGACATGCAAGAGTTTGTGGATCTTCTCGAGATACTCAGTTCACAACCACAACTCCCTACTCCACGCATTGCCATTATTACCAATGCAGGAGGTCCGGGAATCTTAGCAACAGACGCTGCGCAAAAAGCAAAGCTCGAAATGCCAGCCTTAAGTGAAGCAACAGAAAAAATTCTGCAGGCTGCCTTACCTTCATCTGCCAGTACCAAAAATCCTATAGATGTCATTGGTGATGCAGACTTGCTGCGATACGAAGCTGCGCTTAGCGCAGTAGGAGAAGACCCAAACATCGATGGAGTCGCAATACTACTGACACCGCAGGTAATGACACCTGTAGAAGACATAGCCAATGCCATTATTAACTGGCAGAAGACACATACCACCATGCCCGTTGTCACCAGTTTTATGGGAAACGAGCACGTGCATGATGCAAAGCTCACGATGCAAAAAGCAGGTATCCCCTGCATCGAGACACCAGAACGAGCAATCGCCGCACTCGGCGCCTTACGTATCACTCATCATTCATCATTCATCACGCATCACCAACAAAATACCACGCGTGCCAAAGAGGCTAATACCCTCCTCGGTGAATACTCCGGCCTTATTCCAGAGGATGCAGTCACTAAACTTTTCGCCCTCTACGACATTCCACTTCCTGCCCAAGAGATCGCAACAACAGAAGAAGAGGCAGTAAGTATAGCCAATAAAATCGGCTACCCCGTTATCGCCAAGATTTCCTCTCCGCATATTCTGCACAAAACAGATATAGGTGCTGTACGCACACACTTACTTACAGAAGATGATGTACGCACGGCGTGGAAAGAGATTATGAAAAACGTAGCCAAACATAGTCCGAAGGCAGAGATCAGAGGAATATTAATCCAGAAGCATTTGGAAGCTGGAAAAGAATTTATTATCGGCTCTACCAGAGACGCTTCTTTCGGCCATCTTGTTATGGCAGGACTCGGAGGAATTTATACAGAGCTTCTCAACGACACTGCATTTCGCATTGCACCGATCGACCAAGAAGAATCCTATCGTCTGTTGCAAGATCTTATCTCTTGGAAGCTCTTGCTCGGTATACGCGGAGATGTACAACTGGATATCGACAGTGTCGCAAAACTCCTCGTCACTATCTCACAACTGGTTACAGAGTGTCCGCTTATTAAGGACATCGACTTAAACCCTGTCTTTGTGCATGAAGACCACGTCATCGTTGCCGATGCAAAAGTGGTAATTGGATAGAAGGTTTGGAAAGTTTGAAATGTTTGATATGTTTGATAAGATTCAAACATTATGAAACTCGAAAAAATGTTTAAGCGCGCAGTAGAAATTGGAATGCAAGCCGACGTGCGTGAAAAAAAATACTTCGATCGCTATTTTAAAAAGCAAAAAGAGGCTCAGAAAAATGCAAAAGGATGGAAAAAGGATATTTTTGATGACGAACGCACATGGAACCCCTACTCCGATTGCCGCATCATAAATGGTAATGGTAAAGAAGAAATAAAAGTCCTGATGGTCGGTATTGATATCGAAACACCAGAAGTCCTTCTTGCAGACCGCTTAAGAGAAAAGGGGCAAAAAATCGACTGCCTCTTTATTCACCACCCAGAAGGTCGCGCACTTGCCGACCTCGAAAAAGTTATGCCACTACAGATTGATATTCTTGCGAAGGCAGGAGTACCTGTTAATCACAGCGAAGCACATCTAAAACCTCGGATGGATAAAATCTGGAGGTCTATTCATGCTGATAACCTCTTTCGCACAGAGCGCGCTGCAGAGCTTCTCGATATCCCTGCATTTTGCTGCCACACCATCACCGATAACCTTGTATGGGCTTATATGGAAAAAAACATCTGTGCTAAACCTTTTGAAGATCTTAGTGAAATCATCGATGCACTGATGAAAATCCCAGAGTTCGAATACTACGCCAAAAAAGGAAATCCACCGATTATAGCCAATGGAAGCCCGAGCAACAGCCCTGGAAAGATCGTAGCGACCGAATTTACTGGTGGAACCAATGGCCCAGAAGACCAGCTTATCGCCCAAAGCAAAGCAGGAGTCGGTACTATCCTTTCTATGCATGTCACCGAAAAAACCCTTGATGCTGCCAAGGAGCATCATGTTAATATGATCCAATGTTCCCATATGGCAAGTGATGCCATTGGTATAAACTTGCTTATCGATATCCTCCAGAAAGAGGATAAAGGTATTAAAACCATAGATACCTCTGGCTTTATTCGGGTGAAGAGGAAGTAGTCCTCCCTCCAGTAACTTTCCTTGGCAATTACAGCTCTTAGGGGCTTGATTTTTCCGTGTTCTATCAGTAGAGTCCGCAAGATTTACCAGATCTTCTATGAACCCTACTCAAACAGACCAAGACCCTCAAAATTCTTCAACAGGGACTTCTCCGTTTACCCAGATCCAACTGCTTGAAAAACGCGAAAAGGAACGCGTCGAAAAAGAACTCGTTGCGATGCAAAAAGAAAAAGAAGAAGTATCGCAAGCTGTAGCCAGAAAAGAGGCTTCTACAACAGAGGAATATAAGAAGAATGCCAAGAAAGAACTCAAAGAATACAGTGAAAAAGAGCTCACCATTATTTTAAGTACGGCAACAACTGATGCAGAATTAGAAGTTGAACGCATTGAATCTGCGGCAAAAAAGAATGAATCTTCTGCAGTACAAGAACTTGTTTCTATTGCAAAAAATCTCTAAATGACACTCGTACAGATGCAAAAAGTCGGCATTATTGCTCACTCCTCTCTCCGAGAAGACCTCATTGCCATGTTGCATGACGAAGGAGTACTTGATGTACGCGCTGCAGGAGAAAAAGTACAAATCGATCACATAAAAGTAGAATATAAAGCTGCGGAAGTCTCATTTGCCGTTACGACACTCAAGGATTTTGCTGATAAGCAAACTCTTGCTGTTTGTGATAAAAAAGTATCAATAGAAGACACTGTACATGCTGCTAAGCACACAGATGTGCATGGAATAATAGGTCAACTACATCTACTAGAAAAAGAAGACACCGAAGCAAATCGTGCAATGGTGGAGCTTAAAGACTTACGTGCGGAACTTAGTCTTTGGAAAAACCTTCATGCAAATCTTAGTGAGAGTAATACATCAGAACATACCATTCGGATTTACGGAACATTACCATTGCTCAAAGAGCACATACTGCATGAGTCTATGATTCAATCTATAAAACGCAGTGTTCTAGAGAAGGTATCGAATACACAAGAAAAAGAGGAGGCATACGTTGCTATCATTTGGAAAGACGACCTTCGAAAATTCGAAGAGATTGCCACAAGTCTCGGCTGGACACATACGTCTCTACCTAGAGTAGATGCAACCCCTAGCCAAAGTTACGAGGAAGCAATTATGGAAGAAAAAAAGCTAAAAGAATTACTTGAACGCAATGTCTTGAAACGAAAAAAGTTATCAGTAGAACTCCCTAATCTTCTCAAGGTACAATTGTTCTTGCGTTGGTTAGACCAAAAACAAGAAGTACGCGAGTCTATGGCTGCAACAGTTTCTACCATCACACTACTAGGATGGATGGCAGCAAACCGTATGAAAGAATTAGAACAGAAACTCGAAAAGCTCAATCCTGCAATCGCTCTTGTAAAAGTAAAGCCAGATGAGAACGAAGAGACTCCAGTGCTCCTAAAGAATAAAAAGATTATTGCACCATTCGAAAGTGTAACGGGGCTCTACGGATTGCCTCTCAGCAGAGAGATGGATCCAACTGCTGCCTTGTCTCCATTCTTTATTCTGTACTTTTCACTCTGTCTTACCGATGCGGGATACGGAGCAATCATTGCATTGCTCTTTGGTGGATACCTTCTAAAGACTCGAAAGACTATAGAGGAAGCAAAACTTCCATGGCTCCTATTCTTTGGTGGTGTCATGACATTCTTTGTCTCCATTCCTTTTGGAGGATGGTTTGGATTTACTCCAGAGCAAGTACCAGCAATCCTTACAAAGCAAACAGCACAGGGGCTTCTGTTTAAGGGTCAGATCTGGAACTTAAGCGCTCAGTCTGGAATCGACTTCCTTCAAAATCTCTCACTAAGCCTTGGAATTACACATTTATTCTTTGGAATGTTCTTGGCAGGTCAACACAAGTGGATCCATGGAAAAAAGGCAGAAGCACTCTGGGTCGACTTTACTGCTCACCTTCTCCTAGGATCGATTATCGTCTACGCCCTTCGCCCTTCGCCCTTCGCCCTTTATCTCCTCTACGCATCTATTGCGATAATGATATGGGGTAAAGGATACGGAACTGTATGGTATGCACGTCCTTTGATGGGACTCCTTGGAACAATGAACTTCGTCATTGGAATGATTAGCAATGGCTTAAGTTACCTACGTATTTTAGCGCTGGGACTTGTCACTGGTGCGATTGCTGCAGCGATTAACCAGGTAGCAGTCGAGATGGGGAAACTCTTCCCTGTTTGGCTCGCGATCCCTGTGATCGTTATTATTTTCCTCGGTGGTCACACCGTTTCTATTGCCCTTAATACTCTCGGAAGCTTTATCCATTCTGGTCGTCTCCAGTTTATTGAGTTCTTCTCTCAATTCTTTGAGGGAGGCGGAAAGGAGTTTTCTCCATTCCGCCGAACAACTTCGTCTTAATTTTCCTACTTTCTCCCACGTTTTCCCATGAAAACATCGTACAAACTACTCGCAGCTGCAGGCGCTCTCGCTCCAGTCGCTGTACTCGCTCAGGATCCAGCAGCAGTTGCCGCAACAAACGCCGGAGCAATTCAATGGGGTCTTGCACTTGCCTTCCTTGGTGCTGCAATGGCTACATTCCTTTCTTGCATTGGTTCTATCCTTGGTGTTTCTATGACTGGTCAAGCTGGTGCAGGTCTTCTTACCGAAAAGCCAGAGCTTGCCGGTAAAGTAATAACCCTCATGGTGCTACCTGGATCTCAGGGGCTCTATGGAATGGTTATCTCCCTTCTATTCATCTTTAACTACGGACCAGTAATAGACGGCTCTGTCGCAATTTCTGTTTCTCAGGGAGTTATCCTTCTCGCAGCTACATTGCCTGTAGCCATCACATGCCTTACTTCTTCTCCATACCAGGCGAAGGTATGTAGCGCTGGTATGCACATGCTTGCAAAAGACGATAAGCTTACAGGTCGTGTTATTACTATGGCTGCCCTTGTTGAGACATACGCTCTTCTTGGATTCCTTATTTCATTCTTTATGCTCAATAGCTTCAGAGTTGGAATCATCGTCGCTAGCTAATCCTATTTCCCAAGTTCCCAAGCTCCCTATTTCCCAAGTTTTCCATGGCTATACAAGATATTCTCGCTGCCATCACCGCCGAAGCTGATAAGCACATTACAGACACACGTGCACTTCACCTTCGTTCACTTACACAAGTACGTGAAGAAAGTGAACGTAACCTTGCAAAGAAGAAGCAAGAAATTGCTATCGCCAAGCAGCAAAAGATGGACCAGCTCTCTGCCAAAGCACACACGCACGCACATGCGCAACAACGCAATGCAGTGTTGTCTAAGAAGAAAGAAATTCTAGACAGCGTATTTGCAAATGCAGCAGCAGAACTTGCAAAGCTCAGTGATAAGGAAATAGAACCTCTCTTACGGAAATGTCTAAAGAGCATAAAGGCAAAAGGTGTAATCCACCCTAGTGCAAAGCATGCAGACTTACTCAAGAAAATCTGTCCATCAGAGCAGTTTCGTATTGATAAACCTACAAATGCAAAAGGAGGATTCTTGTTTATTTCCGAAAGCCAAGAACAAGACTTCACCTTCGAGCACCTTATAGAAAAAACTGTTCGTCCAGAGCAAGAATTAGAAATTTCCAAAATGTTATTTACATGATCCCCTCCTTCTCCACCATCGTGCAACAAGATTTCGCGTATGCCTCTGGGCGCACTGGTGTCCTGCAGCAGTTATTGCTGACAGCAAGTGATAGAGATCGTTTGCTCGGAGCAACGAGCCTAAAAGAAGCAGAAGCTATTCTTACAGAACTAAGACTTACCAACCCGATAGATCAAGGACTCGAAAAGAGTGACGAGATTTTACGTGCTATCGGAGCTTGGGTACGAGAGGAGGTAGATACAATGGCTCCAGCCAACAAGCGTCCTACGTTTCATATTCTCTGGCTAGAAGAAGATGCTCCTGTACTTTCGTATCTTCTAAAAAAGCATCACGGTCTGACATCAGCCATCAGCTCTCAACCACAAAGTAGAATGACTGCCTATAGTACAAAAGCTCTCCAATCGCTTGTCGAAGAAGATATAGCAGGATCCATCCCCTCACACCTTACTGCGTTTGTAAAAACCATAAAAAACCAGCGCGGAGGGATACATCGCAGTGATCAGTGGAAACCAGAAGAGATTGATAATGCAGTATCGAAATACGTTGCATCGTTGCAGCTCTCTCTTGCTCGTGCAAGTGGATCGAAAGCACTACGCACATACGTAGAGCATAAAATTGACCTCACAAATATTCGGACTGCATTACGAGTAAAAAGTGATGAGTCACGCATCACGCATCACTCATCACTTCTTCAAGGTGGGACTATAGATCTACAGAAAAAACTTGGAAACCCCGAAGCAATTGCAAAAGCTATAGATAGATCCGATCTTCCAAACACCATTGCCGAAGTAATCCGAAATACAAATGATGATTCAACAGTACTGGAACATGCACTCAGCAAAGTTATCGCAAATGACATCGCACACATGTGGAACATTCCTCTGAGCATCGAACCCGTATTTGCATTTGCCGCTCTTGCCCAAAGCCAAATAAGACTCCTCAGAGTATTACTGATTGGTAAACGTGCGAATATGAGCCCTCAAGAAATTAAACATATGCTTCCGCCATTTTTGTCCGCTTCGCATTACGTTCTCTCATGAAATACAAGACCGCAATCGTCGGCTCACGCGATGCAGTAGCAGGATTCTCTCTGCTCGGTGTAGACATCGTTCCTGTAGACACACCAAAGGAAGCAATAGAACAATTGTTAAGACTTAAAAAAGAACGACGTGAAGACGAACGCGGTATCGAAGTAAACACCTACGCAATTGTCTTTATAACAGAAGACCTCGCTGGCGGCATTTCTCCAGATGACGAAAAGAAACTCGCCAAAGGGGCCCTCCCCGCTATTATCCCTCTCCCTTCTCACCAAGGAGCTACTGGTTACGGTTTACAGCGCCTTAGGCGCATAGTCGAACGTGCAGTAGGTTCTGATATTTTGCAATAATTTTCCCACTCCTATCATGTCGAAAGACGCCACCATTACCAAAGTCGCAGGACCTCTCGTTGTTGCCAACGGAATGAGCAATGCAAAAATGTACGAGGTTGTAAAAGTTAGCAAAGAACGTCTCATCGGTGAGGTTATCGAACTGCACGGTGAAGAGGCATCTATTCAGGTATACGAAGAGACCTCTGGAATCGGTCCAGGTGAACCTGTCGAACTTACCGGACTTACACTCTCTGTAGAACTTGCCCCTGGTCTTCTCACTTCTATTTACGATGGTATTCAGCGACCACTAGAGCTCATCGAAAAAAAAACACAAAGCCCATTTATTACGCGTGGTATCGAAGTTCCAGCTCTTAGTAGAACTGCTAAGTGGGACTTTACTGCAACTGTGGCTGTCGGTGACGAGGTGTCAGGTGGCGACATTCTTGGAACTGTTCCAGAAACTGTGCTGATCGAACACAAAGTGATGGTTCCTCCAAATGTAAGTGGAACAATCGTCGAAATTCATTCTGGAAACTTCACAATTGAAGAAACTATTGCAGTGATCGAAGACGAAACAACGAAACAACGAACAAACGTATCCATGTTACAAAAATGGCCAATTCGTATTCCACGCCCTGTAAAAGGAAAACTGATTCCAAACGAACCACTTATTACAGGAATGCGCGTATTGGATATGCTCTTCCCTATTGCTCGTGGAGGGTCTGGAGCTATTCCTGGTCCATTCGGAGCTGGTAAAACTGTGACTCAGCAATCTCTTGCGAAGTACTGTAACGCGCAGGTGATTGTGTACATCGGTTGTGGAGAGCGAGGAAACGAGATGACAGAAGTGCTTACGGAGTTTCCACACCTTAAAGATCCAAACTCTGGAGAGCCACTGATGAAACGCACAATCATGATCGCCAACACTTCAAACATGCCAGTGGCAGCACGTGAAGCATCTGTGTACACCGGTATTACCATCGCAGAATACTACCGCGATATGGGATACGATGTTGCGCTGATGGCCGACTCTACTTCTCGTTGGGCAGAGGCTATGCGTGAGATGTCTGGTCGTCTGGAAGAAATGCCAGGAGAAGAAGGATACCCTGCGTATCTTGGATCTCGCACAGCAGGATTCTACGAGCGTGCGGGTATTGTGGAGTGTGCAGGAAGCGACAACCGAAGAGGATCACTCTCCGTAATTGGTGCAGTGTCCCCTCCTGGTGGAGACTTCTCCGAGCCTGTGACACAAAACACTCTGCGTGTGACAAAAGTATTCTGGGCTCTTGATGCAAAACTTGCGTACAAGCGTCACTTCCCAGCAATCAACTGGCTACAGAGCTACTCACTCTACACAGATAACCTCGAAGGATGGTACGGAAAAGAAGTTGCAGAAGACTTCCCTACTAATCGCAGACGAGCACAGAAAATACTACAAGATGAAAGTACATTAGAAGAAATCGTGCGCCTTGTTGGTATGGATGCACTCTCTCCAAAAGAGCAGCTGACTATGGAAACTGCACGCATGATTCGTGAAGACTTCTTATACCAAAATGGATTCGACCCAGTAGACGCCTACTCTTCTCTCCAAAAGCAATACCGTCTTCTCAAATCTATTCTTACCTTTGCAGATATTGCAGAACCTATCATTACACAGGAAGACTTCGACTTTAAGCGTTTACAAGAACTTCCGGTAAAAGAAGAGATTGCTCAAGCGAGTTTTATTCCAGAAGAAGAAGTAGAAAGCCACTTCGACAAACTTGATGAAACTATCCGCTCCCAGATTTCCTCTCTTTAACCCTAATTCCTAACTACTAGTCCCTAACCCCTAATACAATGTCTACCGCTTACAAAACTGTTCACGACATCGCCGGTCCACTCCTTATGGTAAGGGACGTGGAAGGTGTGACATATGATGAACTCTGCGAGATCGAACTTACCGATGGCTCTAAGCGTCTTGGTAAAGTTCTTGAGTCCAAGGAAGGTCTTGCTGTTGTTCAGCTCTTTGAGTCCGCCCAGGGTGCTACCACAGAAGGAACCAAAGTCCGCTTTCTTGGCCGATCATTCGAACTCGGCGTCTCTGAGGATATGCTTGGGCGTATCTTTAATGGATCCGGAAAACCAATGGACAATGGCCCAGAGCTGGTTCCAGAAAAAAAGCTCGATATTAACGGTGCACCAATTAACCCAGCATCGCGTGAGTTCCCTGATGACTTTATCCAGACAGGTATCTCTACGATCGATGTACTCAACACACTTGTCCGAGGACAGAAACTTCCGATCTTCTCTGGAGCTGGTCTCCCTCACGCGCAACTTGCAGCGCAAATTGCTCGTCAGGCACGTGTACTCACAGAAAGCGAGGTGGCAGACGGAAAAGGAGCAGCAACAGTAGAGACTGATGATAAGTTTGCTGTGGTATTTGCCGCGATGGGAGTGACATTCGAAGAAGCACAGTTCTTTAAAAACGAGTTTGAAAAGACAGGAGCACTCAGCCGCGCGGTTCTCTTCCTTAATACTGCAGATAACCCAGTAGCAGAACGTATCGCTACTCCTCGCTTAGCCCTTACTGCAGCCGAGTACCTTGCATACGAAAAAGACTACCACGTAACGGTGATCATTACGGATATGACCAACTACTGTGAAGCGCTTCGAGAAATCTCTGCTGCACGAAAAGAAGTTCCCGGTCGACGTGGTTACCCAGGTTACCTCTATACAGACCTTGCAACGTTATACGAGCGAGCTGGACGCATTAAAGGAAAGAAAGGTTCCATTACACAGATTCCTATTCTAACAATGCCGGAAGATGATGTAACGCACCCAATCCCAGACCTAACAGGATACATCACCGAAGGACAGATCCGTCTCGATCGCTCCCTCCACCAAAAAGCAATCTACCCACCGGTTATCCCTATGGGATCTCTCTCACGTCTTAAGGGTAAGGCACAAGGAGAAGGTGTGACGCGAGAAGATCACTCCGGAATGGATGCGCAGCTTACAGCAGCGTACGCCCGTGGAGTAGAAGTCCGTGAGCTTGCTGTGATCTTAGGAGAGTCTTCTCTCTCAGATACTGACAAGGCGTACCTCAAGTTTGCAGATCGATTTGAAAAAGAATTCATCACACAGTCAGAAGGTGAAAACCGTTCGATCTTCCAGTCTCTCGACATTGGTTGGGATCTTCTCAAAGAACTTCCACGGTCAGAGCTCAAGCGTGTGAAGCCTGCACAGATTGATACGTACATGAAATCTACAGTAGCTGCGTAAATGACTACCTCTCCATTTTTACTCATCGGCACCGCATGGAGCTTTTACAAGAAGCAACCAGTACTCAACGAAATCGCCTTCTGGATGATCTTTGTTCCTATGGGTTTCATGGATGCAATTAGTGGAATGGTTGGAATAGTAGAAAAGCAAGAAATAGAAGGTGGTCTTCCTCTCGCTTCATACACTGCAATGGAAATAGCGCTTATTATCCCACTACTCGTCGCACTGTTCTTTTTTCTCTTCTGGGGACAGGCATGCGTGCTTACGGTCGCTAAGCGCCTTGTAAGCAGCCCTGCTGGACGTAACCGCACATCCTTTAAAGCGGTACGCAAAGAGGCGTACAAGTTTATAGGGCCTCTTGCCTTACTCGAGATCCTTCGCGGTATTCTTACATTACTATGGGCAATACTTTTGATTATCCCTGGTATTACCTACTCTGTACGAACGATCTTCTACGACATCATGTTGATCGAAGACGGCAAAGTTGCCTACGGTCGACCAGTGCTCAATAAGAGTATCGACTTTGTTAAAGGACGAACATGGACAGTCCTCGGGACTCTTCTCCTCGTCTCTCTCTGTATCTTCATTCCTGTTGGAATAATTGATGCAACCATTAAGGAAGTCGCTACAACTATCGACCCAAGACTCGACACACTTGCCGCAGTCCTTGCAGACTTTGTAGATGCCTTTGCCGGTGTCTTCTTTATGATTTGTACGGTAGCGTTCTATAGTGAATTGAAAAAGACCCCTAACCCATCCAATACGTAATATGGCATTAATTAATGTAAATCCTACTAGAATGGCACTCATGGATCTCAAACGCAGACACAAGTCTGCGAAGCGTGGTCACAAGCTGCTTAAGGACAAGCAAGACGGTCTGATGCAGCAGTTTATGGGTATCATTAAGCAGGCAAAAGCTTTGCGTGAAGAAGTAGAGGAAGAACTCGGAAACGTGTTTAAGAAATTCCTCGCAGCATCTGCATGGATGACTGATGCACAATTGCAAAATGCACTCAGTAGCCCACAAGCAAAAATCGAACTCGAAGTAGAAACCAAGAGTGTGATGAGTGTAAAGATTCCAAGCTTTACCATCTCAAAAGAAGGAACCATTACGTCCTACGGATACGCCGGAACCAACGCCATGTTCGATGAAGCTGTCGAAGCTCTAGAACAAGTATTCGAAGTACTGATCAACCTCGCACAGATCGAGAAGCAAGCGGAGGCAATGGCTATTGAACTTGAAACGACACGTCGTCGTGTAAACGCTCTAGAGCACAAGATGATCCCCGATCTTGAACAGACCGTGAAGTACATCAAAATGAAACTTGATGAATCGGAACGTGCAGGAATCATTGCGACCATGCGTATCAAAGCTTCTTTACAGGAATAGGCTTTCCATACCAAATAATCAATGCAGCGATGATAGATCCTGCAAGATTTGAGACAAGATCCCATGAAGTATTCATGTATCCACCAACATTAGTGTGTGGAATAATAAGTACTGCAAAGAATTCGATAATTTCATTAAAAGCACCAAGACCATTTGCAGCAAGAACTGCAACAACGATCTCCGATGGATGCTCTTTGTTGCCATGTATAAGTGGGCAAAGCACCTGCCAAATTACCCACGTACAAATCGCAAACCCGTACATGTGTACGAGTTGATCGTACTTAAAGAGGTGAGGAATCAACCAGAGGCTATACAACACTGTGCTGTCACCATTGTGTGGCCAACTCTCAGGAATAGACACGAGCCCTCCTAACATATGTATGAGTCCCCACGCAGCAAGCGTCCACAGAACACCTGTAGAAAACTGCACTCTTCGATGCACAGCTTTTACAAACAGAGCGAGCAGTAACACAACAACCACATAAAATACAAACTCCCAGTTGCCCCTGTTCCAAGAAAGCACCGATGCTATAGCAAGATAACTAAAGACAAATAGTGATACCGCACGTTCCGCAGATGTAGAAGCGTGATTAGACATTACAAATACGATATACCTCTCTAGTAGAGATAATCAATAATTAGGCCACTGCCTTCACGACAGCTGCAAACACCTTAGGGTCGTTTACGGCAAGCTCGGAGAGTGCCTTGCGGTCGAGTCCTACGTTCTTATCTTTAAGGGCTTTGATAAAGCGTGAGTAGTTTAAACCATGCTCTGCAACAGCTGCGTTAATACGCGTAATCCAAAGAGCGCGGAATGTGCGCTTCTTCTTTTTTCGGTCGATGTATGAGTGCTGACCTGCCTTCATGATAGCCTGGTTAGCCATCTTAAAGGTTGAGTTACGCATCCCACGAAACCCCTTCGCAAGCTTGCGAATCTTCTTGTGGCGCCGACTGCGAACGAAACCTGTTTTTACGCGCATCTAGAGGTAGGGTAGGAGGGATTTAATCTTCTTCGTATCGCCTTTCTCGGTAACAAGAGTGCGGCTGAGGCTTTTTTGACGGGTACTCTTCTGTTGCAAAAGGTGATTTCGGCTGTTGCGTTTTACCGCTACTTTGCCAGAACCGGTCTTTTTAACCCGTTTCTTAGCGCCGCTGTGACTCTTCTGTTTAGGCATTTATGCTGAGTGATTAAAGTATCGGACGCAGTTTATAGGTAAAATCACCTTATTCAAGCAATTTAAGAGGAAAATATTGCTTTATTCCTACCCCTTCTCCCCTCTCTTTGGGCGAACGATGGCAGAAAACTGATTCCCTTGTACCCTCACCTCCTGTTCGACCTCAGAAACGTCCATCAGCTCTTTAACAAGTCCTGCAAGCTTCTGACGAGCATAGTCCTTGTTGGTCATCTCACGACCTCGCAAACGTACGACAAGCTTTACCAAGTGACGCTCGGAAAGGAACTCACGTGCTCTATCAAGGATACGGTCAAGGTCATGCTTTTCTGTACGGAAACTAAATCTCAGCATCTTTACCTCAGTCTGCTTATTATGAGCCTTTTGCTTCTGCTCCTTCTTCTGAAGCTGGTACATATATCGTCCAAAGTCTGTGATTTTAACTACAGGTGGATTTGCCTTCGGAGAGATCTCGATAAGGTCAGACTCTTCTTCCTGAGCACGAACAAGAGCTGCTGCTATGGTCATTATTTCGGATTTTTCATCATCAATAAGTAATACCTCTGGTGCACGGATTTCCTCGTTTATGCGTGGTCTCTTCTCCTTCTTCTTTACAGCGATATGTGTACGACGTTTCTGCAGAGTAGGTTTGGGGTAAAGGTAACAAAGGAAATTTGGCTCAAGAAAGGTATTCTGTCAAGAATGTTTGTTCGTTGCTTTGTTTTTTCACTGATTCGAACCAACGAAAAAACGATGCTTTCTATATAATTATTTCGGGTCACTGAAGACTAAAAGTGTAAGTCGTAGACGCTGCCATTTCGGTGCATCTCCAGATTTCATTGATACCTCTTCGACAACCATAAGCTGTAGAGGCCAAAGTTTATACCCACTGAGTATTTCTCCAAGATCACTGTGCAGAAGATTTTTTACCTCACGGAGTAATGATGTTCGTAGTACATTTTCAAACAAGTTCAAAAATGTTGCTGAGCTAAACGAACGTCTCAGCTGCTCTTCATATGTCTTCGGGTTCTCTGCATAGCGCAGTAAGTCTGCTGAGAGAAATTGTTCGAGTGCGACAATACCGGATGGGTTTTCTTGTTCAATCCTATCAACCAACAGATCGATTTCTTGTGCGGTAAGCACGTCACCAATAGTAAGAAGTCCCGATAACTGAACAAGTAACATAATAGTTTTTAATCCATCTTCGTGAGCAGCAAACTCTACAGATACGGTCCTCGACATAGAACCATCTTCACTCTTTAGAGGCTCAGAGATACTAAGATCAGACATTTCTGCAAGTAATCCATCACGAGTCAATACATCACGAATCACTTCGAATGTTGCAACAATACGACTCACGTTTGTCTCCTCTGGAAGTGCATACACTTCAATCTTCTCCTGCTGAGAACCCATGCGAGTAACTGAGTAAAGCTCTGTAAGTTCCATCTGTTGTGTAAGGGCTGCAAGCCTTCGTTCCATTTGTGGAAGCTGCCCAACAATCGGGACAGAGATATCACGTACCTGAATAATCGTATGAATATGTGCATACAAAAGCGCACCAGTAATGACCATCATGCAAGACCCCACTCCAAAAAGTAGTATTGGGTGAAGGTTTGCCAATCGACGGAATGTAGTGCTTATCATCGAACGCGAATACGTAAAGTAAATGGAGAATAGAACGCACCATTTTCAGACTCTTGCCTGGTATAGCGAGAGGTCTCTACATTCAACACCATTGGGATCTGGCTAATATCTTCTACAAATTGTGCAAGCACTGTCATCGACCGTGGTCCTACATTCTGCACTCTTCCAAAGACTTCACCAGTCTTTGTCGCCGCATTAAATTCAAAACCAGAAATAGAGACAACATCTGTTCGACCTGGAAGTAGGTCAATCATGACCTGTCGGATATCTTTACGTAATTCCTGAAACTCTAAGCGATCATTCTTTAACCCTTTTAGTCTCTCGTAAAGATCGTGATTTACCGGAAGTAGAAATGATCCACGTTGATCTTCCAACGTAAGAATCTGCCCTTCGAGATTTGTCTTATAAGCCTTAAGTTCCTGAAGACCACGAACGGTCCCTCCAACGTCTACCTGTGTGAGCTCTGGAACAAGAATGTACCAAGAGAGAGTGAGTAGTGCTGTGAGAACAATCGAAAACAAAAAGAATGAGAACGCTGTACGCTGAGCAATGTCGCCGAAACTATGTCGTTGTGTATTCAAGGTTTTTATATTGGTTTCCTCTCATTATAGCGCAAAAGTGTTATTTTTTCCATGGAGACAATTTGCAGAATATAGAAAATGTGTTGTAAAAAATTACAACAGACATAGCTGCTAGAGCCATAAACCGCTATAATAACTATGAAATCGCTTAGTGAGCCTTATGCACTTTCCGCTTTCCGCTTTTCACTTCACTCCCCCCTTCCGCCGTGGAAGAACTACTCAGTAAAATCACAGCACTACAAACTGCCTTGAACACGGGGAAGGACAGTCTTTGAGGAAAGAGGTATCCCAACACTCATAGCCGAACTTGAAACACAGTCCCAAGATCCTAATCTCTGGGACAATCAATCTTCTGCTAATGCGTTATTTGCAAAACTGAAAAGCCTCAAAAAACAATGGGAACCTATAAGTACATTACTTTCAGAGATTGATGGATTACTGGAAATGGTAGAAGCATCTACGGCAGAAGATCTTCCCGCACTCGAAGAAGAACTTACAGCACTTGAAGAGAAGTGGAATACGGCAGAGATCAATCTGTATCTCAGTGGAGAGTTTGATGTGAACAATGCATATCTCACACTCAGTGGGGGTGCAGGAGGAGTAGACGCACAAGACTGGGCAGCGATGCTACTACGTATGTATCTGCGCTACTGCGAACGCCAAGGATGGACAGCTGAGCTTGTCGAAAAGACTGATGGGCAAGAAGCTGGCATTAAATCTGCAACCATTCATATTCAGGGAGAATTCGCCTTTGGCTTTCTACAATGTGAACGCGGCACACATCGGCTTGTACGCCTCTCCCCTTTTAACGCAAAAAATTTGCGGCAAACAAGCTTCGCACTTGTAGAGGTATTACCAGAGATTACCGAAACCACCGAAATAGAGCTGGAAGAGAAAGATCTGCGTATCGATACTTTTCGCGCTTCGGGGGCTGGAGGACAACATGTAAACAAGACCGATAGCGCAGTACGTGTAACACACGAGCCAACAGGGCTTGCGGTTGCCTGTCAAAGTGAACGGAGTCAGCAGCAAAATAAAATACGTGCCATGAATATGTTACGTGCCAAGCTCTTGGCAAAAAAACGAGCAGAAGATGCCGATCAAAAAGATGGCTTAAAAGGAGCAAATAAAAGTGCAGACTTTGGTCAACAGATTCGTTCGTATGTTTTGCATCCCTATCAAATGGTAAAAGACCTTCGTACGAATATCGAGACTGGAAATACTGAAGGAGTGCTTGATGGTGATATACAAATGTTTATAGATGCAGAGCTTAAGCGAGAAGTAAAAAGTAATGAGTAATGATTCAAAAAAGACCCTGCCTTTTACAGCGGGCCCAATTTGATTTCAATTTCAGAAGACCTAGAGGTCCTCAGAGCGAACAGTCTTACGACCGTTAGCTTTTGCGCGGTCACATGCCTTCTTAACAGAAACCTCAAGATTTGCAGATACTGCATCTGAGAGGTCACCAGAAGACATCATACCGTGCTTCTTAACGAGCTCTTTGAGCTTAGAAGCTACTACGTAACTCATAAATAGGAGTGGTAGGAAGTAATAACGAACCGAATTCTACGGATAATCCCGTCAAGCCCGCAAGTCTAAATTGGCAAATTTGTGCAGTATTTTTGTACGGAAAGCCGATTGACAGAATTGAGTGTTTCGGCAAGGGGTAGAAAAATACAGTACTCTTAACTAAGGTTTTTTGCTTATGCTTAGCCCAGAACTATGATTTTATAGACGTGGACCTAATGGATGTGGCCTTGGCTCAAATCCCCCTCTTCTTTGCGGTGCAAATGGCTTGCCTAATGGTCGTTTTTGGGGCAATTCTCTTCTTGGAGGACCAGTTTGGTTGTCTCTGCGAGGTAGTTTTTGCTCTTTTTTCCTGCCCCACTTCTCATGAGCTTTTTCACGCATACCTCCGTGCAGAGCTACGTGCTTGTCTAGAAATTGATGACAATGAAGAGCTCCGCGAGTGTGTCTTCGGTGGTGGAAATGGTAATAGTAGGTCCGCACGAGCTGACCTGCCTTTTGCTGATCTGCTACTATAGTGATATGGAATTCCCCATAGAGATCGGCCACAAGTTTCAACTGATCGCAAAAGCAATCGCATTTAAGCCAGAAGATGTCGATGAACACTTTGCACGTGGTAGCGGACACGGCGGACAGAGCGTTAATAAATCTACAAACTGTGTAGAACTACATCACAATCCAACTGGTATCGATGTGCGCTATCATCACCACAAGGGGTTACTGCGTAACCGTAAAGAAGCATGGGAACTCATGATCATTAAAGTAGAAGAGCATATCAAAGGTAAAGAGTCTGTAATCAGGCAAAAGCAGCACAAAGTTCAAAAACAAAAACAGAGACGCTCTCGTAAAGCAAAAGAGAAGATGCTTGAAGAAAAGAAAAAGAGATCAGATATTAAAGAATTCCGTAGAGCAATAGATACCGACTAAAACTGTAAAATGCTTCATGAAGTCAAATACTTTTTACATACAAGAGGAGTATAATACACGCCACCTTCCTCTGCTCTCCATGAAACTCTTTCGATCTATTGTTGCGATTACATCTGTATTTGCACTGTGCATCAGTGTCATTCCACCAGCCTATGCCAGTGGCGTAACTGGAGATTCATATCGTAGTAGTTCACCGAGAGGCTTTAAGCGGAGTATTTCTCGATCACGTGATTTATTAAATACAGAATGTATGCACATAGAAGATGCGAATGCAAAACGTGCATGTATCAAAAAATATCGCAAAACCATTAGAGAAAAAGCTACGCCAGTACGACAAAACTATGTTGAGCATGATACAAAACAACATGGGCAACGATGTGGTTTTCTTTCTACAGTACAAGAAAGAAGGACATGTATGCGCGACGCTCGAGTAAACATTCCCCAGGGAAATCAGCGAGAATTGAACAGGAATACTCGATCGAGAGCAGCGAGAAATCGACGCGATGAGTGCCGTGGAAAAGAAACAACAACAGAGAGGCTCCAATGTTTACGAGGCTCCAGTAGTACACAAAGAACAATGGTAACAAAGCCTAAACACAGAAACCGCTTAAGAGAGAACACTCCAGTAAACTTTATTTCTCCTCAGGGCTTGCGTCGAAACCTCAGTAGGTCTCGCGATCTGATTAAAGAGAAATGTGGTGATATTCTTGATGGTAACGACAAAAGAACCTGTATTAAGAATGTCCGAAGCGAGCACCAGGGATACTAAACCTTCTTCCCTTGCTGAAGGCGCTTCGCAAGAGTGCGAATGAACGATGCAGCTACCTTTACCTTTTTGTATTCTCCTGTTTCTGGGTCGAATATACGTGTTTTCTGAATATTAGGCCTAAACGTACGCTTTGTAGAACGTAGGGACTTACTCCGAGTTTGACCGGATGAAGTCTTTGTGCCTGTCTTGATACATTTGCGTGCCATTTCGAAGAAATCCTACGGATTAGAGCGATACAGGTCAAATAGATTAAGAGGAAATACGGTATTCCTGTATTCCCCTCATCGGCACTTTACCCTATCCTGCCCTTTACATGGTCCCATTTCTCTCCCCTACCTTCATTATTGCGATTCTCATCGCAGTAGCTGTTCACGAATGGGCGCACGGATATGCAGCCTGGAAATTGGGTGATCCAACAGCAAAATACGACGGCAGACTGACACTCAACCCCATTGCGCACTTAGACCCCGTAGGAACTGTCCTCTTTGTACTCGTAGGATTTGGATGGGGAAAGCCCGTTCCTGTAGACCCTCGCTACTTTAAACACGCCACCAAAGACAGTGCCATCGTGGCATTTGCAGGCCCCTTAAGTAATATTATCCTCGCCTTCGGTGCATTCTTCCTCGCTCTCCTCTTCGGGATGAAGGCAGAAGTACTCGCCGTAACAGGGGCATTGATAGCACCAAACAATCAACCAGTAATTATTACCTTTGTCGCAGAGCTTCTCGGTGACATTATTCATATCAATCTTGTACTGATGGCATTCAACCTTCTGCCAATTGCGCCACTGGATGGAAGTAAGATCATTAAAATATTCTTACCCGTTGGATATGACTATCAGTATGAGCAGTTTATGCAAAAAGGTCCGTTCATTTTATTGGGACTGATTGTTGCAGGTCATGCCTTTAGACTTCCAATACTCAGTATGTGGATCTCGATTATCATGTCGCCTTTCTTAGGTCTTATGTACGCACTGATATGAGCAAAATCGCAATTTTCTCTGAACTCTGGCAATTCCTCAAGATTCGTAAGAAGTGGTGGTTGCTCCCTATCCTAATGATGATTGTATTACTTGGATTAATCCTCGTTTTCGCTCAAGGGTCTGCACTTGCACCCTTCATATACACCGTTTTTTAGTGGATAGTGGATAGTGGATAGTGGATAGTATGTAGTAATGAAGTTCCTCGTCATCATAGTCGTGCTGATCGCAGGAGTTCTTGTCTGTGACAAATATGAAGAGAAACTATTTCCACCTATAAGCTGGATCTACGCACTCTGGAAAAAGTTCTCTCACGTTCTCGGAATAGTTATGAGTTTTCTTATTCTGACTGCTCTGTGGATCGTTGGCTTTGGAACCTATGCAATCGTCATAAGAATAATCACATTGCCAAAAAGATTCGCACCGAAGCCCGACACCTATTGGATCAACGTCGAACCTACGACTGTTGAATCTATGAAACGCCAATTTTAATTCCTTTATCCACTTTCCGTTTTCCACTTCTCCCCATTTAGCTCCTGAGTCATGCACAAACCTGTCTACATATTAGGCCTCTCCTGCTACTACCACGATGCAGGTGCTGTGCTCCTTAAAGATGGAAAGGTAGTGTTTGCTGCCCAAGAAGAGCGCTACACACGCAAGAAACAGGATGATGATTTACCCGTAAGCGCCATTAACAAAGCATTCGAACATGAAGGAATAACTATCGATGATATTGATGCTATCGGGTTTTACGAAAAGCCGATGCTCAAGTTCTTCGATCGTATACTCTCGACATACTTTAAGACGTGGCCGCTGGGATTGCGTCAGTACCAAATGGCGATGCAAGAATGGATGCACACAAAGCTCTGGATACCACAACACATCGAAAAGGATTTAGGATACAAAGGCGAAGTATTTTATATTCCTCATCACGAGTCTCACGCAGCATCCAGCTTTTACTGCAGCGGCTTTGCAGATTCCGCAGTGGTAACAGTTGATGGTGTTGGTGAATGGGCAACCACGACAATTGGCTATGGAAACGGTAGGAATCTTGATCTAAAAAAAGAGATCCACTTCCCAAGTAGCTTAGGTCTGCTCTATAGCGCAGTGACCTACTACATTGGATTTAAAGTAAACAGTGCAGAGTATAAAGTCATGGGACTAGCACCGTATGGAGAGCCAAAATACGTAGAGCAGTTCCGTGAATTGATCGAGATCAAAAATGATGGATCATTTGAACTGAATATGAAGTACTTCTCGTACGAGCATGGACTGAAGATGACGGGTAAAAAGATCGAAAAACTCTTTGGGCAGCCAACAAGAAAGCCGGAGTCTGACCTGACACAGTTTCATAAAGACATCGCAGCATCTGTGCAAAAGATTACAGAAGAAGCGATGCTGAAAATCTGTAAACACGCCAAAGAGATCTGCCCTTCAGATAACCTCTGTCTTGCAGGAGGTGTCGCTCTGAACTGTGTAGCTAACGGAGAAATTTTACGATCAGGATTGTTTAAAGAGATCTTTATTCAACCGGCATCCGGTGACGCTGGTGGTGCACTTGGTGTAGCGCTTACCATTTGGAATAAAATCTACCTCCCGCAGCGCGGGGATTCTTTCCCGCATTGTACAGTGGCCCCTCAGATTAATGATGTGTACTGGGGTACGGAATATTCTGATGATCAGATTGAAGAATTTCTCAAGAAAGAAGATCTTCCCTATACCAAATTTGATGATGACGCATCACTTATTACTCATGTCTCTTCTCTTCTCGAAGGTGAAAACGTCATAGGGTGGTTCCAAGGTCGTATGGAATTTGGCCCAAGGGCACTCGGAAACAGATCGATCATTGCGGATGCTCGCAACAAAGAAAACTGGCAAAAAGTTAATCTGAAAATAAAGTTCCGCGAGAGCTTCCGTCCATTTGCACCGACTGTATTAGAAGAAGATGTGAGTGAATATTTCGATCTTGATAGAGAGAGCCCCTACATGTTGCTCGTCGCAGACGTACTACCCGATAAGCGTGACCTGATTCCTGCAGTGACGCATGTCGATGGCAGTGCACGTATTCAAACCATCAGCGAAAAGCAGAACCCGAAGTACTACAACTTGATCAAAGCATTCAAAGAAAAAACAGGATGTGCCGTCATCATTAATACATCATTTAATGTACGCGGAGAGCCAATAGTCGAGAGTCCTCAAGATGCGCTCAACTGTTTCTTAAACACGCACATGGATTATTTGGTGATGGGGAATATCCTCCTAGCAAAGAGCGCGGGTATTCCTACCCGCATTGATAAGAATTACCTCGATACGTTTGAACTTGATTGATGCAAAAAAACGTACTCATCAACATAGGCCTCCTCTGTGGATCCCTTATCGGTTTCTTTTTGGTAGCGGAATGTGGCCTACGTGTAACAGGACTCCAAACCACAAAGCCTAATCCCCCAAAAATCTATCAACGATCGCAAAGCCCAGAGATTAGTTACGAGCTTCTCCCAAACTTAAGAAACGAACCTGCATACAAAGCAACTGTCAGTACAGACCAACGTGGGTTTCGCTTGAATACAAACACACCACAACCCTCTGGCAGAAAAACTATCGCTGTTCTTGGGGATTCTATTACCTTTGGACATGGTGTAGAAAATCATCAAACTCTTCCTGCACAACTTGCAGCAAAAAACATCAATGCACATTACCTCAATGCAGCAGTGCCAGGGTATCAGCTTGGTCAGCAAACCGCTCTGTATAGAGAAAAGATTCAAGGCTTAGATCCTGACGGAGTGATGCTTGTCTTCTATTGGAACGACCTGAACGCAGGCCCTCCAGGAATACTTGATGCCCAAGGAATATTGCGCGGACACGACTGGGTGCCAACTGCACGAGTGTGTGACCCTATAGAAACTGGGATACTGGGATACATTCCTGGTAAATGTTGGCTCGATACACACAGTGCATTCTATAAAGCGGTTAAAAAGCTGATAAACTTGAAGGCAAGTAAGAGAGGTCAGCATGAGGAACGTGAAATTACTGAGGATCCAGATGTGTCTCAGTTCCTCGTTGAATATGAACGTGATCTCAGTGCACTTGCTCTAGACCTTCCAGCAAAACGTACGTTCGTTATTTGGCCTGATAACTTTCTACACAACGATGCAAAGCCAGAACTAATACGTATGGCAAAGCGTAATGGTTTTACGGTTATAGATCTGTATGAACTCTTTGGAAACCACGTAGAAACACTTGGCTGGGACACTGTGCATCCAAGTCCAAAATCTATCGAAGAAGCTGCGGAGTATATTACTTCACAGCTATACTCCCTGTGATGAAAGAATATCTCCCTTGGCATCGGCACCCATTTGACCATGCAATTATCACAAAAATGGAAGGGTGGTTATCAGATAAAGAAGCAGATGTTCTCTATAGGCTAGCAGCAAATTGTACAGGAAAAGGTGCCATCATAGAAATTGGCTCATGGAAAGGAAAATCCACTACCTGTCTCTCGCTCGGGTCACGAGCTGGAGCGGGTACACATATCACTGCTATAGATCCTCATACAGGTTCTTCTGAACATGGAGATGTCGATACCTATGCAGAATTTTTAGAGAATATTGAAAAAAACGACATTAAAGATATGGTTAAACCTATTAGAGACTACTCACATAATGTCGGCAAAGAATGGAACAAACCCGTGGAACTGTTATGGATCGATGGTGCTCATGAGTATGAATTCGTGTTGCAAGACTTAGACATCTGGGAACCACATCTAATAGTTGGTGGAGTAATAGCCTTTCATGATTCCACAATGCCAGGTCCTTGGAAGGTAATAGAAGACCGTTTATACAAAGGAAGAAATTTTAAAAAGATTGGATTCGCACACGGCATAACCTATGCCACAAAAGGAAAAGCTACTCCATTACGTAATAGAGGGGCAATGCTTCTTCGCGATGCAGCATATGGACTATGGAAGATAAAAAAGCGTATCAGCAAATAAACCGTTGC
Source organism: bacterium (assembly GCA_027592135.1). GTDB lineage: Bacteria > Patescibacteriota > Gracilibacteria > Peribacterales > Peribacteraceae > UBA2170. The sequence continues at coordinate 55,428 of JAQCIJ010000002.1, forward strand.
CAAGGCTCGCTTACCTCGGTGGTTCTAATATTCTCTTCATCCTCTTCTTCCAGCTATGATTTTTTACCATTGCAAGTCCTGCACTCGCACGCTCTTTGGCTTTTTTTGGATGATCAATAACATCACGAATACCACCTGCAAGGGAAGACACACTCCCCGCATGCACAAAACGAACAACGTCCTTTGTCATCACATCGCGAACAGGTGGAATATCTGCACACACCACAGGAGTTCCAGAGGCTAAATACTCAAAGAGTTTTAACGGCGAAGTATCACGCTTAAAATACTGATGCTTTGGCACAGGCGATGGATATATACAGATATCGCACGCAGCCATTGCATCAGGGACAAGCTTTGGTCGCACCGGTCCATGAAACAAGAAGTCATGATCGGTCAGCTGGTTTTCTAAAGCAAGCTTACGATAACGCTGTATCCAATGATCTGGTCCTCCTACAACAAATAAAAACACCTTTGGATAGTGTTGCTTTAAAGACGGCATCGCTTTGATAAGTATATCTACCCCCTTCTCTACTTTATCCATCGTTACCAACGAACCGACATATCCAATAATCAATCGATCTTCTGGGAGTCCAAAGTGGTGCTTTGCTTTTTTTGTAGTGGGAAGTTTTGCAAAACGCTCAAGGTCTACAGCGTCCCCTTCTACAATAATTTTCTTCTGAGAGACACCCCACGATACAAGCTCATCTCGCATAGGAGTCGTAAGACACACGATATGTTTGCATTGTTTGCAATAGGCTACAAATGCTCTCCGTCCTCGCTTTGGCAAAGTATGCAGCTCAAGTACTACAGGAATCTTTGTAGAGAGCAAAGCAGGCAACACCTGAGGGCTACGCGCATACAGAAGATCAAACCGATTATCGAAAAAATATTTCTTAAGAGATCCACGATACGATTTCATCGTAAATAAAAACGCAAAACGACCTGGGATAATCTTTGACTGGAACGCATCAAATGTTTCTAACTTTTCTGCAGTGAATTCTTTCTTTAAGTGATAATACTTCACATGGTGATGATCAATTACATTCAAAATATCTGGAGAGACCATGGTAACATCATGCCCAAGAGTTACCATTGCTTCAGCGACACGCGCAATCTGATGTCCGTGGGCTTTCTCTGTTGGAAACCGTGTATGGGTAACGTAGGCTATCTTCATAGCAGCATAGTATCATGAAAAAACCCGTTCTCCTCACCTTCGGCTTTCCTAACCCTAAATCACCCAGATATCGCAATCTAGTAGCTTTATATGAATCTGAAGGCTACGAGATCGTAGAATGCCTAACGACAAAGAAAGGTTTTATAAAAAAGAATATCGACCTCTATAAGCAATATAAGCATGTATCCACTATCCACTACTTGCCGGCCATAGCCTTGGCGTCGGCTGGTCCACTATCCACTCTGTTAGTAAACTTCCCCGGCTACTACCTTATGCCATTGGCATGGATACTAACGAGACATCCAAGGAAGCAACTGATCTTTGATGCATTTATCTCTATTTCCGACACACTGGTTTCGGATCGTAAACTCATCAGCTGGTTAAACCCGCTTGCATGGTTTTACTACGCCGCTGATGTCATCTCGACACATCTTGCAGACGAAGTACTTATAGACACGCAGGCGCACAAGAAATTCTTTCTCAAGAGATTTTTCTTAAGAAGTAAAAATGTCCGCGTGGTCTATGTCGGAACACTCGACGACCTGTTTCACCCAGGCCCAAAAGAAGACAGGCTCCCCGCAGGTAAATTCAATGCACTGTTTATTGGAAGTTACATTCCTCTACAAGGGATCGAGTATATTTTAGGTGCTGCAAAGATCTTGCACGACCAACCAGATATTCATTTTACACTGATAGGAAACGGGCAAACGTATGACGAAATGACGATACTCGCAGAGAAACTTGAACTGATAAATGTCACGTTCCTCGACTGTATGCCCCTAGAGGAACTACCACACTATCTTCGTTCGAGTGACGTCGCTCTGGGTATCTTTGGAACATCAGACAAGGCAAACCGTGTTATTCCACACAAAGTGTATGACGCCATTGGCTGTGGAGTTCCTGTAATCACAGCACAAAATCTCGCCATCGGTGAAAAGTTCACGAACGGCAAAGAAGTATTTCTCTGTGAGACTGGCAACGCGCAATCGCTTGCGGATGCAATACTCAATATGCAATGAAAGATTGCTTGATGCCTTAAGGGTATCTCATGCAAAACTAACTAGACTAACGTTGCTATTAGCAGCCTATGCTAAAGAACATTTTCAACCATATGCCCAAAAAAACTATCCACCCGTAAATACTTCTCAAAAGCCTCTCGTCCTCTCTTTTGCATGGCAACAAATTCTTCATCAGATATAGAAGCGTAATGATCTTCCACAATACGGTCGAGATGATAGATATCCCAATACGGCACACGAACAATAAACCTGCTGTAATCGATAACATCTTCTAGTGGCAGCACACACTCGGTATCCAGAAGTACTGGGATACGGCCAAGACTGAGTGCTTCGTAAAACCGGTAGCTGTAGTTTCCATCGCCTTTAATAATCAGTGCGTAATCAGACCCCAGTAAGTTATCGATATACTCGCGACGTGTTTGCTCTGGATCTGTTTTAATCGTAGAAGTATGTCCACTATAACTACTACGGATAATAAAGTTCGGATCTATAGCAGTAGATTGCTGTAGATGCTTTATCGCCTTCATCCGGTAGGTGATTCCTTTGATGCGAGCCTCTCTGCGAATACCCACAATGCTTGATGCTTCAATCAGGCTATTTTTAATAACAGTGCCGATGTGATTCTTTAGATTTTTATAATCTGCCCATCCGCAAAATCCAATAACAGGCTTACCTGCGTGCTTATTACGCAACTGCAATTCTCCTTCTAAGAGATCTTCTGCGTATGCTGGCATCATCACTTCGTTCTTCTGAAGAGCAGATCTGTATTGGCTAGTTCTAAAGACTATGGCATTCTCGTCAGCTACAGGGGCATCACCATCACCATGCCAGAAGATTATCAGTTGCTTACCGTGTTTTTTGGCTAGTTCTCCTTGCGCAATACTGTACGATTTTTGTGATGTAAGAGAACTGTAGTTATGTGGCAGCAAAATATAATCCGCTTCCTCAGGAGTATCCACGATATTCACCATTGGCTCCTTAAGATTCTCAAATGCCTTATTCAGAAACATAATCGTACTACTCTTCTGCACTCCTAAATTGGGGTACAACAGAGGTATATACGGCATGTCCGGTAATAACTCGTAATAGACAGAAATCATTACAAGATAGTGTACACTAGCAGCCATGCTCAAAAGCTTTATTGACCAGCATTATCGACACATCCGAAAGTTCCGATTCTTGTACGGATGGGCAAAAGACCGTCATTCTCGCAGCCAGTGTTCTGCACGGGTTGAGCAGTGGAAAGCAAAAAACTTTGTCGGTGCCAAGCTGGATGTCTGTGGAGGACGCAATCCTCTTAATCCAAAAGAGTTCCTCAATGTCGATGCCGTCGCGCTTCCACAAGTGGATCTAGTGTTTGATATTACCGAGAAGTTTCCGATGAGCGACGGTGTGATTGCAGAGGTCTTCTCTGCGGCAACACTCGAACACTTACGAGAAGTGCATAACGTGCATGTGCTCAAAGAGTTCTATCGCATAATGCAGCCAGGAGCCAGAGTGCGCATTTGCACACCAGACATCGAAGCAATTGCCAAAGGAATACTGGATGGAGAAGACCTGCAGTACATCAATCAACACCTATTTGGTAAATACAAATCAAACCAAACAGAAGACTACGACTTGCATAAATGGATGTACCCAGTAGACAAGCTAATGGAAGTGCTTCGCGAAATCGGTTTTACCGATACCAAGCGTATACCCCTAGAAGAAGTAGGATTGCATGATCCTAAATATAATTTTCTCGTCAGCGCTATAAAGCCTCGTTAATCTTATAGAGCACCCACGTATCTCCGGATGCAACTTCTGTAAGATCCATATGCAATCGATCGATATTCCAATTGGGCTCGTTCGTCTTATTCCAAAAAATATGACTAATCTCATAAGTACGTATTGATATATTTGGATCAAGATCCAGCTCTCTACAAGCAGCAAATACCATAGCCTCCTCTTTCTGCCTCAAATCACCACCAAAAGCAGAAACAGCATCAGGATAAACCAAATGTCCCCTCTCGGAGATCAGGCGATTATCCGGCCGTAACGGGAGTTGCGTAAGACAAAAACGACTAGCAAGCTCTTGATGCGACATCAAAACATTCTTTAAATATATGGAATACACAATATCGTGATGGGTGTTTGATGCTAATAATGCCTCTGTTGCTGGGTCCGAAAGGATACGCCCACGAGGAAGTGCATCAAGCACTGGCAGTGCACTTGCTAGATGTTGATCTCTAAATCTACTATCCGATACCGTCCATTGCTTTAAAACAAACCTGCCATCAAACCCTATTGCAGCCAGATACACACAGGCAGCAATTGCGCCAAGACTCAGCCAACGACTCCGCAATGTAAGGTATAAAAGCACCATACCCACTGCTGCAGTTGCGATCGAAAGAATACCATGCGACACAAAGTTAAATGTAATACCATGCACCGACTGCTGGTTCATGTAGACAAACGCAGTAAGAATCATTACACAAATAGAGCGATAGGGTCGCAAGCGTTCATACTCTTTGAAGTTCGTCATCAGCACCGAAATAATCATCGTAAAAAATATAATAGAATACGGCCAAGACTCTGGAGTTCTTCCCTCATGCATTCCACTACGAAACGATCCATATTCATAGAGAGGGTGCAATGTCAGATTCACTAAATGTGCAATTGCAGGTAATCCACATGCAAGACCAAACAACCCGACGATAGCAATTACATGCCAACGCTGTGGTTTCCATGATGGCCTGCGCGGACGTACATGCCAAACTACTGCACCAATTGTATGAAGCAAACGTCGTACCTTTGAATGCGCAAGCTTCTGATGCTCTTGCCACTTGCCATACGCCCATTCAAAAAACTCCCAAGCAAAAAATATTGCCCAATACGCCCACGCAAACGTAAAACTCCAAAGATAAACGCCAATCAAAAGCCCAAGAAGCCAACCACCGAGCACAGCTCCCCACCAACGTCCTCGCAAAGCATAGAGAATACCGATAAGTGACCATAGCATAATAAAGAAACTCGCACGCATATGAATAGGCCGTCCTAAGCTGTAGAGCTCTATAAGACAGAAAGCTATAGCACCACCAAGTGCTGCACGCCGAGAAAATCCTGAAAGATGAAAAAATAACACCAACGAAAGGAATATAAGAACAGGAACAACACCATCCATAACATCCAACACCGTACCCGCTCGCCATCCTGTCCATCGAAATAGTCTTCCATACCAAGACTCAATAAATGCTACCTGTGTCCCTACTAAATTTGGATGACCAGTAAAGGCTTCTGCTGCAAGCTCTGGTCTACCAGAAAGAGACTCTTGCACACGAGCTAAGTAGATAGGTTCATCAGAATTTAACTGTATAGAAATGCCCTGGTATAGCGGACTGCTCTTGTGAAGAATTTGTGGCATCAGCATGAGAACAGCAAGGACTATGCAGCATGCTGCCAGTGTCAGCCTCCATTTGAGCGTATCAGACATAACCCTATTGTATACGGGAAATCAAGGAAATCGAAGAAATCAAGGATCCTTGATTTCCTTGATTGCATAGATTTCCTCATCCACTATGATTCATGAGTCATGAAACGAACATATTACGAACTCCTCCCCTACGTCTTCAAGAGGTTCTCTCTCCTCAGAACTCTACGCACAGGCGCGCCTACTCTTGCGTATTGGGCAACCAGAAAGCCACTTCCAGCTAGCGAGAAGCCTGCCCTGTTTACCATGAATATCATGCCGCCGATGATGACGGTGTGGTATCACCTTGTACAAAAAAATCTTGGAGATACGGTAGATGTCACCATTTTTGATTGCTCAGGAACACTAAAGAAGTCTGATTTTCCAAAAGCGCGTGTACAGAAATATATTAACGTCTATGCCGCGACCAAGTCTGATGAATTTCTCTACCACATTGCAAAGCAAAGAAAAATTGGATGGGTGTGTGATGACGACATGTTTATTCTCAGTAATACATGTCTCGATGTTATTAATGATACTTTCAAAGATCCCAATACAGCATCACTAAGCTTTCGCCCACGCAACTGGTGGCACTTCGCTATCGACGGTAAAGAGTATGAGCCAAGTAGTAGCTACAGCATTGTGATCAACCGAGATATCTACTGTGACAAAGAAAAACTCTCACTATCTCCATGCAATGGAAACAACCATGCAGTCTCGCATATCGGTAAAGAGGTAAAACGTTACGACACGTTCGACCACGCTAACGAGCAACTCATTCGTAAAGGGTATACCTGTGCAATAGTCCCAGAAGATAAACGTAACAAACTTGTAACGGGATTCTCTGGAGTATCGAGTGCTGTCATGCTGCTGTGGTACTTCCGTAACGTCAAACAGACAATGGAATACCTCGAAGGGCCAGAAGACAGATCATGGGCAGGAAACACCATGTTCACCATTCTCTCTGGGCTTCGTGCAGTAAGCTACATGCAACAAATGCACGAGCAGATTACCGGAGAACCCTACGTCATTCGATCTATGCCGAGCTGGGATACATTAGAAGCATTGAAAGAAAAAAAGATGCCGCTGATTCGCAGTGATCAGTCGTTTGAGAAGGTAGATGAGGTGGCTAAAGTTATTAGAAATGCCTTGTAGGTTGCATATTTAGGTATTTGCTGATATAAATTTTAGTGTTATAATATACTAATGACTACTAGAGGAGGCTTTGATAGGGCAAACGTAGAAAGGCGAATTGCTCGCCTAACAGAAGAAGGAATAGGACAGGAAGACATCCAAGCACTGCTCCATAATAAAGAAGGGCCAAATCTTCTTGATCGTATCGTAGAGATTACAGAGGAATACAAAGATGCCTATCGAATAGGTATCGAAAGTGCTGACACAGAAAAACTCGGTGCTGATGCAGAAGATGCTGCCGCTAAAGCACTTCATCTGCCCACAGTTGATGAACTGATTGATATTGCAGAACGCATAGAAAATTTTCGTCAGGAAATAGTGCAACGCCTGTATATTTCTACAGAAACACTACTGAATATGCAGAGCAATAAAGTTATAGAACGAATAGGAAACATAACTATAGTTGATGATGTGCATACCCCGCCGGATGATTGGCGAAGACCAGATGGAGATGGAAGCGGTACAGAGTGGAACACCGAATTCTCTGAGCGTCTTGCAGCACTGCGATACATTCTCTACAGACTGAATATTGATCCAAATTCGCAGAAGGAAGTTGTGATGCAAATTGGAAGAGTGCATGATGAAATGATGCGGAGGGTAAGCTATGTGAGCGTCTTTATTCGCCCGCTCAATCTTCTAGTGGAGCTTTGCAACCAAATAGGAAACAAAACCTTTGTATGGCGTAGTGATACAGTAGATGATATCGGTAAATATGCCGATATGGGAAAAGACGAAAAGAAAGCACTGCTAGATGAACGAGACGACATTGGGTGGCAAGTAGTGATGTCGGAAGGGTGGATGGAAAGACTAGAGGCAATACTGACTCAAAAAGACGGTACGGAGAGACTCGCAGCACCTAAACCAAACAACCCACCTCATGAGCCTCGAATTCTAAGAGATATGTGGGAAAAAGAAGTTACAATACTATCATTCACTGAACGAGTAGCAGAACTCAAAAAATTTCGAGAGGACTATCCAAATAAGTGGCCCCGTGCAGGAGGAAAAACTAAAAAGGAGAAGAGTTTGAGGCAATGGCTTAACAGAATGCGTATAAAATTACGTGATAATAATGAGTTTGCAAAAGGAGAAGGAAGGGTGTTGCTGGATATGGGTGTGGAAGCAGCAGAGGAAACAATATCATTCACTGAACGAGTAGCAGAACTTAAAGAGTTTCGAGTGCAAAATCCGGATAGGTGGCCCAATCAAAAGGCAAAAAATAAAGAGGAGAAGAGTTTGGGGCAATGGCTTAACAATAAGCGTATAAAATTACGTGATAATAAAGAGTTTGCAAAAGGAGAAGAAAAGGTGTTGCTGGATATGGGTGTGGAAGCAGCAGAGAAACACCTATCATTCGATGAACGTGTAACAGAACTTAAAGAGTTTCGAGTGCAAAATCCGGATAGGTGGCCCCATGCAGGAGGAAAAAATAAAGAGGAGAAGAGTTTGGGGCAATGGCTTAAGAATAAGCGTATAAAATTACGTGATAATAAAGAGTTTGCAAAAGGAAAAGGACAGGTGTTGCTGGATATGGATGTGGAAGCAGCAGAGAAAACAATATCATTCACTGAACGTGTAACAGAACTTAAAGAGTTTCTAGGAGAAAATCCAAATAAGTGGCCCAATCAAATGGCAAAAAATAAAGAGGAGAAGAATTTGGGGCAATGGCTTAACAGTATGCGTATAAAATT
>JAQCIJ010000003.1 GCA_027592135.1 bacterium
CTTGAACCTGCGCTTGAGCAAAATAGAAGGAATGCAATTCTTGGCGAGGTTTTGAAAACCGATCCGACGATTCATAGAATGAATTCCAGCATGTATCATGATGATGTTTCCACGTGTTCGTATTGGTTTGAAAACTCCGGTGAATTCAAGCGGTCTTGGGGCATTCGCAATGATACATATGTTTCTCCCGCCGTGTTTCGCGATGGCGCATGGGTGGAACTGTCCGATCCTCTGAAAGATTCGCATATTGCGGATATGAATGAGCGGAAGGCAAAGAGGCTGCAACGCGAAAAAGAACGCGGCAGTTGATCGCAATGGTTTTACGGAGGATACATCAGCGTACCGTTTGAGGTATTCTCATTTCCATGCAGCTCTCCTTCTCTCAGCTCAACACCTACCAGACCTGCCCCAAGCAATATGAATTTGCATGTGTAAAGAAAATCCCTCGACAGATTTCTGCTGGAGAGAGTTTTGGGAGCAGTGTGCATAACACCTTAAGTAAGTGGGGAAAGTTAGAAGTGGATAGAGGAAAGAGAAAAGTGAAAAGTAATCAGCTGGCACTGTTTGCAGATGTTTCTGAAGAGACCCCCTTATCCCTTACTGCTAGCACCTTATCCCTATTATGGCATCAGTCATTCATCGTTCAAGGGTATGACAGTAAAGAAGATGCAGACAGTGCACGGAAAAAAGGAGAGGTACTCATGCAGAAGTTTTTCGATTGGTGGGAGAAAGAGCAGCGAGAAGTACTAGTAATAGAAAAGGGGTTTTCGATAGAGGTAGATATCGATATTGTTAAAGGTCGGTTCGACCGTATCGAACGTACAAATGGAAAACTGATCATTATCGACTATAAAACAGGAGGCATTCGCACACAGGAAGAAGTAGATACAGATCTCCAGCTTTCTATTTATGCACTCGCATGCGAAGAGATACTCGGAGAGAAATGCGATGAGCTTGTGCTGATGTTTTTACAGGCAGATGGCATTACAGAAGTACATACATCACGTACAGAAGCACAGTTGAATACAGCTCGAGAAATTATTGGGTCCATATCAGAACGTATTGATGATGAGAATTTTGAGCCAACACCTTCGGAGTCTGCATGTAAACGTTGTCCTTACCGTGGTGTTTGTGCAGCTTCAGTTGTATGATGCGTGCCGATGGATTACCTACAATTCCAACTGGCGACCTATCCGTTTATTATTACCGTAACGGTGATGATTGCTGCAGAGATTACAAAGCATCTGTTTGAAGGTCTTACCAAAAATATTTGGTTCCAACATGGAGGAATGCCTAGTAGCCATAGTGCGTTTGTAACATCACTGATGATGGTGGTGGGTACGTACGACGGTATCGCTTCTACGACATTTGCCATTGCTACCGTGTTTGCCGGTATTGTTTGGTACGACGCTGCGTTTGTACGAAAGCAGGTAGGTCAGCAGGCAAAGGCTCTTAATATCTTGCAGCAACTCGAAGATTTCTCGGAGCGTGTAGGACATTCCACCGCAGAAGTGGCTGGAGGGATCCTCTTTGGAGGGTTTCTTACGTACTTCCTACTGACTTGGATCCAATAAATGAAGAAATGAAGCAATTTTGAAATCCTGAAAATATTTTTAGGATTTCAACATTTCAACATTGAGTAATTTTCAGTACTCTACTGATATGTATCTCTCTCAACTCTTTACAAAGACTTCCAAAGACACGCACGCCGATGCGAGCTCTATTAATGCAGACTTGTTGACTAGAGCTGGTTTTATCCATAAAACAATGGCTGGGGTATATTCCTACCTTCCCCTTGGACTTGTTGTCCTTCGCAAGATCGAAAATATTGTTCGTGAAGAGATGAATGCAATTGGTGGACAAGAAATCTTAATGTCTGGTCTTTCGCCAAAAGAAAGTTGGGTAAAAAGTGGCCGATGGGAAGGATTTGATGCGCTGTTTAAAATGCCAGCTGCAGGAGACACCGAATATGGTCTTAATCCAACACACGAGGAGGTGATTACTCCACTCGTAAAAAACTTTGTGCAGTCGTATAAAGATTTGCCATTTGGTGCGTATCAGATCCAAACAAAGTTTCGGAATGAACCTCGTGCGAAGTCTGGTGTTTTACGTGGTCGTGAGTTTTTGATGAAAGACTTGTATTCGTTTCATGCAGACCAAGAAGATCTGGATGATTACTACGAAGTCGTGCACGGTGCGTACGATAAGATCTTTGAGCGGCTTGGACTTTCTGATATTACATATTACACGTATGCATCTGGAGGGTCTTTCTCCAAGTTCTCTCATGAGTTTCAAGTGGCACTCAAACAAGGGGAGGATAGTATATTTGTGAGTATAGAAGCTGAGAAGCAGGGAAAGCGTATCGCTATCAATAAAGAAATATATGAAGCAGGGGCAACGGAGTGCCCAGAAACAGGAGCAAAAGATTTTCGCGAAGAGCGTGCATCCGAAGCGGCGAATATCTTTAAACTTGGGACAAAGTTCTCAGAGCCTTTTGATTTGCAATACACCGATGCAGAAGGAAAGCAGTACCCAATCCCTATGGGATGTTATGGCATAGGCGTATCACGCCTACTCGGTATTGTGGTAGAGGCACTTGCTGATGACAATGGAATGCGATGGCCAGAGAATTTAGCTCCAGCTGCAGTACATATTGTGCCAATTGCAAAATCCGAAGACGATGTCGCCTATCAAGAAGCAGTTGCTCTGTATTCAAAACTGATCAAAGCAGGAACATCTGCCATCATCGATGATCGCTTTGGTGCATCTGTTGGAGCAAAACTTGCGGATGCAGATCTAATTGGATGCCCTAAGCGCGTCGTGATTTCGCCAAAAACTCTCGATGCAGAGGGTGCAGAGGTGAAAGATCGTATGACGGGGGAGGTGACGATGCAGGCGATAGCATCAATTATCTGATTTCTCTCTCATATTTTTCCTGATATCTGGGGGAGTAAGTACATGAAAGATTCTTGCAAGCCATTTGCGTGGATCTATCGAAACTCCGGAGTTGCCTTCTATTTGCTTTGGTAAAAATATTGTTCTTAATGGCGATTCTGCTTTTTCTTCAGATCCCTGTGGCTCTCCATTAGTACTCATAGTTATATAGTTTACCATTCATTCTATTTCAGACGTAACATATCTCGCATTGTATTTCTCTCTGATGTATAATGAGGCCATGAAAAAATTCTCTCTCCTTATCGGAACGCTCGGTGGCGCTACAGCTGGATACTTATTTAGCAACAAGAAGCTCCGTGATCAGCTTACAAATGCGAAAGATGCAGAAGAAGCTGCTCGTATACTCGGAAAGCATTTGCAGAAAGATGGAAAGAAGCTAGGAAAGCAGATTCAAGAATTTATTGAGAGTGAAGATGTACAAAAGAACTTTGCCAAAGCAAAGAAATACGCAAAAGACACTGTTGATGAGGCACAGGCACAATTAGCAGGAACGGTAACCACAAAAATTACGAAAGCAAAGAAAAAAGCAAAATCTACAGTAAAGAAAGCTGTAAAGACTACCAAGGCCAAAGCAAAGAAAGCTACGAATAGAATGAAAACAAAAGTACGAAAACTCTCTTAGTGTTTCCCTTGCTTATCTATTACTAAAGACGTAGATTACGTCTCCTATATATTTTTTAACTCGTTAGTAACATGAAGATCACGCACTCACTCATCTCCGCTACATCAGCACTTGCACTTTTTGCTGGAAGTGTTTCCCCGGCTCTCGCGTACCGACGCGCAGAACCACCTGTACCTACTACTGTTCTTCGTCAGCGCGAAGAGATACGCAATCTGTATGCAGATGCGTACTCGTCTATCCTCGAGCTTTCAAGCTCTTTCCGAGGAGTGGCTGCCAGTGACACTACTGGTCGTTCTATGCTTGCACGTTCTCAAGTTCGTGCTGCACAGCGCAACTACCGCCGTCACGTTCTTGGTTACCTCCGAGGAGTAGATTACCGTGTCTTAAACGTTGCTGGTGACACTCGTCGCCAAAACGGTGCCGTTGCTACAAAATCTTCACTTCCATTCAGTCTTATACAGACAGGTGGAAACAGTGATAACAATGGTTCATGGATGTGGGATCGTCCAACACGTCGTGATATCCGTTCTAATTCTCACTACGGTTGCATTAACGATCGTGACATCGATATTCTTGGCTCAGGCTGCTAAGTACTTCATGCTTGTTATTAAAGACCACCCATCTTCGGAAGGGTGGTTTTTTATAGAAAACAGCTTGTTTGACTCTGGCACAGGCTTTCGTAGTGCTATACACTATCCGAGAATTTCCCCAATTGACTTATGTTTCCCGTATTTGCAGATTCGTTTAGTAATTCTCTCGTAACAATCCTCTCGTCCGGAGTCCTTGCACTACTGACAGCGGCTATATTCCGTATTCTTATTAGTATGCGCAGTGCAGGAACAGAAAAGATGCAGAAGATTGCGAACCAGGTACGTATTGGTGCTATGGCATTCTTACGCCGTGAGTACCGTGTTATCGGTATCTTTGTTGTGATCGTCGGCGCACTGTTGTACGCCTTTCTTGATACTGGTATTGAGAATGTTAGATTGCAGAACTGGGGTGCACCGACAACATCTGGTAGTTTCGTTCTTGGAGCACTTTGTAGTGTTCTTGCTGGATTCATTGGCATGCGCACAGCTACAGCTGCCAACGTTCGTACGACACAAGCTGCTCGTACAAACCTAGGGTCTGCACTTCGGGTTGCATTCCTTTCTGGTGCTACGATGGGTCTTTCTGTTGTAGGGCTTGGTCTTATTGGTTTTGTTGGAGCGATGCTATATCTCATGCAGACTATGGGACTCAGTCTTGGTGACACATTGCAGGCACTTACTGGATTCTCCTTTGGAGCGTCTACCGTTGCGTTGTTTGCTCGTGTTGGAGGAGGAATCTTTACCAAAGCTGCAGATGTAGGAGGAGACTTAGTAGGAAAAGTAGAACAGGGAATCCCAGAGGATGACCCAAGAAACCCTGCAACTATCGCAGATAGCGTTGGAGACAACGTTGGTGATGTTGCTGGAATGGGAGCCGACCTCTTCGAAAGTTATGTTGGTTCTATCCTTGCTGCAATGCTTATTGGAATGACTGTCGAGTGGGGAAGCACCGAAGTTGCTGTGCTCTTTCCTTTGTATATTTCAGCGCTTGGAGTAGTCGCTTCTATTATTGGTACCTTTGCTGTTCGTACGGCAAAAGGTAGCTCAAATATTCATGGGGCTCTAAAGAACGGATTATTCCTCGCTTCTGCCATTGTTGTTGCTGGAACATTCTTCTTGGCAAACAACATGCTTCCAGAAGCAGTGTGGCTTGGTATTTATATTGCAATGATTAGTGGATTGGTTGTTGGATTAGTTATCGGACTTCTTACAGAGTACTACACCTCCGATCACTACAAGCCGGTTAAGGAACTTGCTGCATCCAGTAACACCGGTGCTGGAACGATTATTATTGCAGGGCTTGCACTTGGATACAGCTCTACATTCCTCCCAGTACTCTTTATTACTATTGCTATTGGAGTAGCGTACAGCTTTGCTGGTCTCTACGGTATTGCTATCTCTGCTGTGGGAATGCTTTCGACACTTGGGATCTCTTTGGCAGTTGATGCATACGGTCCAGTTGCAGATAATGCTGGAGGTCTTGCAGAAATGGCAGGTCTTCCAAAGCAGGTACGTGCTCGAACAGATACATTAGACTCTGCAGGAAACACTACAGCTGCTATTGGAAAAGGATTCGCTATTGGGTCTGCAGCCCTTACTGCCCTTGCATTGCTTTCTGCTTTTGCAACTTCAGCAGGTCTTGAATCTATTAATCTTATGAATCCAAACACACTTATTGGTCTCTTACTTGGAGGAACACTTCCATACATTTTCTCTGCAATGACCATGAATGCCGTTGGACGTGCTGCGTACTCTGTTATCGAAGAGGTGCGCAGACAATTCAAGGAAATCAAGGGACTCATGGAAGGTACTGCAGAACCAGATGCTGCGCGATGCGTTGATATTGTGACTGCATCTGCTCTTAAAGAGATGATGGTTCCTGGTGTTATCGCTGTTGTATCTCCTATCGCCATTGGACTTTTGCTTGGTTCAGAAGCTCTTGGAGGAATGCTGGCTGGAGCACTGGTCTCTGGTGTATTGCTCGCTATCTCTATGGCTAACAGTGGTGGAGCTTGGGACAATGCGAAGAAGTACATCGAAGCGGGAAACCTTGGAGGAAAAGGAAGTGATGCTCATAAAGCAGCAGTTGTTGGAGACACCGTAGGAGACCCATTCAAAGATACTTCTGGTCCCTCTATTAATATCCTCGTAAAGCTGATGACTGTGGTTTCTGTTCTTACCGTTAGCCTCTACTCGGCAACAGGACTAATTGGGTAATATCCATTAATTGATATCTAAAAGCGCTCGAAAGGGCGCTTTTTTGATTGCAGAGCCATTTTAAGGGCACTAAGATCATATCTTATGGTAGCAAAACCCCGTACGTATGGCGTAGCAATTGAGAGTATCGATACTCCTGATGATGGGATTGAATATGATGATTCAAAATATCATGCTCCGTATCTTGATGTATCTTTGCGGACATTGATAGAAGATGACGAGGGGCGCGCATTATTTGGTCAGGCTTTTGAAGAGGGTGAAGATGTGCGTATGATTATTAGTTCACGCAGCGGGTGGGCTCGATTTGGTGTTGAGCTCGATGCTAATTTGATTGATATTGAGGAACTTGATAGTCGTATCATAGAAATACAGGCGCGTATTTATGCTCTTTCTAAAGAGGCAAGAGCATCATTCCTTTCTGTGCTTGCAGAAGAAGTACACACAGGCCAGCTTGTAAATGCTGGGTCATTAATACTTCTTCCACAAAGTGCGCGAATGACAAAAGAAGAAATAGCGCAGGCAATAAAGGAGAAGAAAATACTTCTCCCAGATGGAGCTGTTCTTACAGAAGATGGGAGAGTACTTATACCTATAGGTCCAGTGCATTATGAGACAGATAGAAATCGTCGTATTTTGCGTGATGAAGTACGTAGAGTACTTGTGGAGGGGAAACATGCTCTTGATGGTATTCAGTCTCCAAAGCCAGGGTATCCAGATGGGCAAAAAGATTTTGTTATCGGTGGTATTTCGGTTTCTCTTGGCTCTAAGATGGGTGTCTTATTGCAGGATGTACTGACTTTGAAAGATGATGGAGAAGAACAACCAACTAATTTTGAGCAGCTTAGTTCAGTACGACTTGATGAGTATCGAACCACAGGTTTTACTGATCTTACAGATTCAGATCCCAATTTCGATTGCGTTCGTCAGCTGGAATTACGTAAGACACATGGAGAAGATGATGGAGAAAACGACTTAGGTAAGGCGTATGTTCAAATGGAGATGTATCACACGGGCCCAGAAAGGCTTCCTATCACAGAGCGTGTTAACAGAGAGGGGTTAAGCCTTTTTGATTCTAGCCTCATTCGTGATCCTGAATTACTGGGTTCCGTCATGTCACAACTTTCTATAGATAGCGATTTTAAAGATATTGGTATGTTTATCGGTCCAGGACGAGCAGTGTCTGTTCCCTATATAAAAGACAAGCAGCAGCAAGATGCTGAGATTCGTAATACTGCACTTCCAACGTTTCGAGCAGATAGCGACCCTGATGCGAATATTCTTCTTCGTGGAAATGCACTATCACCTGCAGTTCGCACATTAGCGGAAGAAGTTCTCGTCGATATTGGAGGTAGTCAACGTGCATCAAAAATGTATGCCACTCCCCAATTCCGTCTAGATATGCATGAGATGTATTCCGATGGTATTGGTATTTTTGTATCAAATGGATTACAGCATAAAAATGGTAGTGGAAAAGACGGAGAGGATTCTCGTCAGTACTTTACAGGCACAGAACATCATGAGTTTCGTCAGTTGGCTGATAGAGGAGCACTAATTTGCAAACACACTATGGATCCAGATAAGAACGAGCCACACCTTGAGGTCTTCAAAAATGGTTTTTGGATAGATCCAGATCTACTAGAACGTTTTCAGAAAATATCAACATACATTGCTATGTATGGAACGCATAAAGATGAATTTATGGGGCCATTACTTGAGAGAGGGAACTTGCCAAACTTTATGGATCGCATGAACAAGCTATTTGATGGCGAAGGAGGAATAATACACGGAAAGGGGGTTGGATTTATGGGTGCAGTTAGCGTTGCGGCGAAAGAGAGTGGTATGTGGCAATCTGCTGTTGGAATTAATGCAGGCGCCAAAGGGCAAGGGTCTTCCTATGGTCAGGAGGCTTCCGTAGTATTTGCGGCTGAAGATCGTTTGGATAGACAAAAGATGATGGATGACATGGCTACCTTCAAGATATTTGGTATTGGTGGTGGTGGAACATTAGAGGAGGCAGCGATAACAATTTGCTCTCAAAAACTGTTTAACCAAGTGCCTACCCCATTGATATTTGTAGACTTTATGCAGGAATATCGTGGGGATACAGATCATCTCTGGGAAGATCTGCGCAAACTTGTTGGCCGTTTCGCTGCAGGACAAACTCTTACATCACCAGATGGAAGTTCTGGAAAATTGCCCGAAGGCCAAGATAGTGGCAAACTTCTTAGCCTCATTGATGCGTGGGTTCCTCATAACATTAAGCTTGTTGATAGATTTGGTGCTGATGAGCAGAGTATTCGAGAAGAGGATAATTTGTCAGCTGCGACTATTATTGAGCAGTTCCATGCAAATCCTCAGCATTATTGGAAGCAGATTGGCGTTTTGCCTAGTAATTGGGGGCAGTACGATGAACTAGATGACTCTGGTCGCTTACTGATAAATAAGCTTCAAATGTCCTATGATTCAATGCAAGAGACATTCGCAGAACGTGGTATTTCGTTCCCTCAATGGCTTTCTCAGCATAATCCAGAGGAAGTTCTAGGTGCATAGCGATATCCTCTTGCATACCTCACTGATTGCGGTAATATCTGTGAAGGGCGTCTCCCCCGAGATACATCGGAAACAGCCCTTTTATTTTGCATGAATCCTAGCCAAAATTCGAAATCAAAGACATCAATTAACTCTCAGGAGAATAAGAAGAAGAATCCCCGTTTTATTATTGTCACTGGTGGTGTGTGTAGTAGCCTTGGAAAAGGTATTGCTGCAGCTTCTATAGGGGCTATCTTAAAGGCTGCAGGACTTAAAGTATTTGTGCAAAAGCTTGATCCGTATCTCAACGTAGACCCAGGAACCATGAGCCCGTTTCAGCATGGAGAAGTGTTTGTCACCGACGATGGAGCAGAGACCGACTTAGACCTTGGGCACTACGAACGATTTATCGATGAGCCAATGAGTAAGCTTTCTACAGTAACGACAGGACGTATTTACACAGAGGTACTTGCAAGAGAACGACGTGGAGATTACCTTGGAGGGACTGTTCAGGTAGTTCCACATGTAACGGATGCCATTAAAGCAGCCATTATTCATTCTGCAGAAAAAAGTGAATGCGATGTCTTGATGGTAGAGATTGGTGGAACGGTTGGAGATATTGAGGGAGAGCCTTTCCTCGAAGCGATCCGGCAGATGAAGACAGAGATGGATAGTGAACATATTTTTCATGTTCATCTCACATTGCTGCCGTATCTTAAGGGATCAAAAGAGCTAAAGACGAAGCCAACACAGCTTTCTGTTCGGGAGCTTCGTCGTATTGGGTTACAGCCAGATATGATCTTAGCTCGTGCGGATTACCGTATCACCAAAGATCTTCTCGATAAGATTTCGAAGTTCTGCTCTGTGAAGCGTGAAGCAGTTATTCCTGCACAGACACTGCATAGTATTTACGATGTACCTGTGGCATTGCAGAAGTATAAAATTGCACAGGTGATTGGAGAACAGCTTGGGCTACCAGACCTTAAACCAGATATGACAAACTGGATAGAGGGAGCAGAACGTCACATTCTGGCTACGAAAGAGGTAAAGATTGCTATGGTTGGAAAATACACCAATCTTGAAGACGCCTACCTCAGTGTTGTCGAAGCGATTAAGTCTGCAGCAGTGCAAAACAAGCACAAGGCAGAGATCGTTTGGATTGATTCAGAAAAGCTGGAAGCAAAAGATGCAGAAGCGTGGGCAGAGCTGAAGAAATGTAAGGGAATGGTAATTCCAGGTGGTTTTGGCCTTCGTGGAATCGAAGGCATGATTGCTGCAGCACAGTATGCTCGAACCCATAACGTTCCATATTTAGGCCTTTGTTTGGGTTCACAGATTCTGGCGATTGAGTTTGCTCGCAATGCTCTCAACGATCCAAAAATTACTAGTGAAGAGTTTGATGAAGACGAAAAGCTTCCTCGCAGTAAGTACCTTGTACACTTCATGCCAGGACAGCACAAAGGAAGATCGAAAGGAGGAACGCTGAGACTCGGGTCGTTTAAATGTAAGTTGAAAAACGGTACCAAGGCACATGAGGCCTATGGAACAGATGAGATAACAGAGCGCCACAGACATCGCTACGAGTTTAATAATACCTTCCGTAAGAAGTTGGAAGATAAAGGTCTGATCTTCTCTGGGGAATGGTTAGAAACAAAATTGATGGAGATCGTAGAAATTAAAGATCATCCGTTTATGTTGGGGTCACAGTTTCATCCTGAGTTTAAGAGTAGGCCACACAAAACTCATCCACTCTTTGATGGGTTTTTGGCAGCGATCGTGAAGAAGAAGTAGGTTATCGCGGTAGTCCAAAGAGATATTTACCTTTGTATTTCGCAAGCATTTGGAGCACTTTCAGTCCTCCTGCTTTTAGAATCTGTTTGCCTGTAGCAATGGATTCCCGAAACCCTGGTCTGCTTACACGCATTCTATGACGTTTACGTTCGAGTCGTAGCTTTGTCAGTATATCTTCTGGGGCAAGATCTTTGTCGTCTTGTATAGTATTATCAGTTGATGTGTATTGGCCATATTCATTGATATGACTATCTCCTCCAGCAATAAGCTTGAGCCTCATTTTTCTGGCAAATTCTTTTGCGATGCGGTTGATACGGGATGTCATTCTTCCATTGAGTTCTACAAGAGGGTCATGACGAGCTAATTCGTTTTGGTCGCTTAGAGAAAGCATCGTAACACCTTCGAGTGTTCCAGGATGAGGAAGGATCACTTCGTGACCCATTTCTCGTGCCAGTCCGACAAGTTTTACTGCACTGATATTCATCTCTCCAAAGATAGGATTATTTGGATCGACTCGATGCTCTAGTTCATAATCAAATAATTCTAGTACGGCTTCTCGTTGACCACAGACTAATATATCTACACCTTCTTGGGTTTTTACTTCTATGCCCGCACCAATCATTTGTGAAGTAAATTCCCTATGGGCTTCGACAGAATTGTGGTCTGTAACGATTATTTTTGTACGCCTACTTTTGGCAATCTCTTCAATTTGTTCTATTAAGAGCTCTCCGTCACTAGCAGTGGAATGTGCATGAGGATTAAGTCGCTGTTTTATCATACTTTTTCACTATACTCTTTGGTATGCTTTTTGCATGCCTCTCCTTTCGCTCAAAGACCTCTCTCTCACGATTGATGAACATCAGATTCTTCAGGGGATCAGCTTTGACGTAGAAGAAGGGCAAATTATTGGTCTGATTGGTCCAAATGGATCAGGAAAGACGACGCTCTTTAATGTGATCTCCGGATTCCTGAAGTCTTCTGGTGGGTCTATAACTTTAGGCGGAGAAGAGATTAGTAACTTGAGCCCTTCTCAGAGAGCGAAGAGAGGAATCGGACGTGTGTTTCAAAACTTTGGCATATTTCGCGATATGACACTCGAAGAAAATATTCTTGTAGCACTCGAGGCTTTACCAAGGCAGCAGCGCAAAGACCTCGGAGACCTTAAAGAGGTCGTAGCAGGAACGCTTGATATGGTGGGCCTTTCGGATGCTGGTAAAAAGAAAGCAGGATCTCTCTCTGGAGGACAAATGCGCTTACTCGAAATTGCTCGTACGCTAAAAGCGGGTAAAGATTTGTTTTTACTGGACGAGCCGACAGCAGGTGTAAGCCCGAAGATGACAGGACAAGTCGCAGATATCATTAAAGAACTGAAGTCTAACGGGAAGACGGTTCTTATTATCGAACATGATCTTCCGTTTATTGCGTCTATTTGTGATGAGGTTGTGGTGCTGGATGTTGGTAAGGTCGTATTGCAGGGGACTCCTGCAGAGGTTAAAGAGTCTAAAGAGCTTAAAGAGATTTACTTTGGAGCAGATCCAACTACCTGATTTCTTGGTTGATTCTTACGTATAATTGCCGCAGAATGGCTTCCTATTCCCATTTATTCTATGAAAAGACTCCTCGCACCACTCTTTGCCCTCGGAATCCTTCTGAGCGCTTGTTCTCCTACCGCGGATAACGGTACAGGACCTATTAAAATTGGATTTATTGGGCCTCTTACGGGTGATGCGAATACATACGGATCTGACACGTATAATGGTGCACAAATGAAGGTGGATGAAATTAATGAGGCAGGAGGTATTAATGGAAGATTGATTGAGTTCATTGTTGAGGATGCAAGATGCACAGGAACAGATGCTGCATCTGCTGCTCAAAAGTTAATCAATATAGATAAAGTTGTTGCGATTAATGGTGGCCAATGCAGTGGAGAGACACTTGCAGTTGCTCCAATTGCAGAGTCTGCAAAGGTGCCTATTATTTCTGGAGGATCTACAAGTCCAGATGTAACAACAGCTGGCGATTTTGTCTTCCGCAACATTCCTAGTGATGCACTTGCCGCAGGTGCAACTGCTTCGTATTTACAGGAGAACGGATTAACTGCTATTGCACTCATTACTGAGAACACGGACTTTGCTATTGGATTTCGTAATTCGTTGATAGAGAATATGGGAGAAGATTCTGTAGTTTTTAATGAGTTAGTTGAACCTGGAACAAAAGACTTTCGAACTTTATTAACTCGACTACAAGACGCAGAATTTGATGCGTTTATTGCCAATGGTCAGTCGGTTGCAGTAGAAGCAGCTATGGCTATGCAGTTTAGAGAACTTGGACTCGACCACCCTATCTTTAGTAACAATGCAGTTGTATCAGCTTCGCTTTCAGAAATTGCGGGAGAGGCTGTAGAAGGTTTGAAAGTGGTCATGCCACCAAGTGAAGGTGCTGATGCAAATAAATTCGATACCTTCGCAGCAGAATTTACTGCTCTTCATGGTCCTGCAGCATCGTCTATGACGTACGCAGCAAACTCATACGATATTATGGGCCTCTTGGCAAAAGCTATCGCCGAAGTTGGAACAGATGGAATTGCAATCAGGGACTACTTGTATGGTCTTGATGGTTACGATGGAACAGTCGGACGCTTCAGTTTTGATCAAAATGGAGATGTTGTTGGAATTGCTTTAGAGCTTCAGGAAGTGCAAGACGGAGTATTCGTAAAAGTAAGCGATATTGCAGTAGAATAGTTCTATGATGCAACTCCTCATAAACGGACTTATAGCAGGTTCACTCGCAGCACTAATCGCGGGAGGGCTTGCTTTGGTATATGGAGTACTCGGGGTTTTTAATATGGCATTGGGGCAGATGGCACTTATTACAGGGTATTGCACTTGGTGGTTTCATCAGGTGCTACATTTACCCCTTGGAATTAGTGTTATTTGTGGGCTTATAGTTGGAGGTCTTGTTTCGTGGTTTGTGTTTGAAATTTTTGTAAATCCTTTCTATAAAAGGCATCGTTTCCTTCCTCTTGTCACAACGATTGCTCTTAGTATGATTTTAGATGGTCTTATCTTACTGATTTTTGAAGAACAGCCTCATGCCATTATTCCTGGCATAAAAGACACGTTTCAAGTTATGGGTGCTTGGGTGTCTTCAATGCAGATTCTATTGGTGTTGCTTACAGTTCTCTTAATGATGATCATGGGGTATGTTCTGCATTCAACGTCATTCGGAAGAAAGATACGTGCAGTTGTACAGCACGATCAAGCTGCAATGAGCCTTGGAATAAAAGCTCCGTTGCTACATAGGTACATCTTTATTATGAGTGGGGTACTTGCAGGCCTCGGTGGTATTTATTTAGGGATAGATCAAAGCCTGACTCCTGTCTTTGCTTTTCCAATTACCATTAAAGCGTATGCAGCAATCATCGCAGGAGGCAAAGGAAATATTTGGGGTGCGATTCTTTGTGCATACCTCATTGCATTCCTAGAGCAGTTTGCTGTTGGCATACATTGGTTTGGACTTTTTTATATTCCAGCAGGATATCAACAAGCTGTAGCGTTACTTTTCATTATTTTCTTTCTCCTCTTTAGGCCCAATGGTCTTTTTGCCGGGAGAGCTCGTACTGCTTAAGATATGGATTTCTTTCTACACATCATCGTGCTCATCGGAACATTTTTGCCTACTATCCTTGGGTACAACTTGGTTTTTGGAAAGGGGAAAATACTACACTTTGGCCCTATGGGAGTTTCTGTCATTACCGGTTATTGTTTTATTGTTACTCTAAAATCTACAGGTAGCTTCTCACTTGCAATCTTATCTGGATTAATAGCTGTAACACTGATATCACTCCTCTTTGCATGGCTTTCTTTGCGACTTAATCAAGATGCCTTTGGCGTAATGTCTATTGCAGTCCATCTTTCTGCTCTTGCAGTTGTTCTCAATTGGAATTCCCTTACAAGAGGCGCTCTTGGTATTCCTCAAATTCCTCGCCCAGAATTCCTTTCTTCAGTAGCTGACTTTGCTATCGCCGCAATTATTCTAAGTATAGTGACAGTATACATTGTTCGAAAGATTGATAAGAGTAGCTTTGGTAGGCAGTTGCAGGCACTTGCAGAACATGAATGGCATGCAAAATCACTTGGTATAGATCGAAATCGAGTACATGTATTAGCTTTTATTATTTGTGGAATTGGAATTTTCTTATCAAATCTTATTTACCTTCCATACCTTACTTTGCTTCATCCAAATGATTACCAATTTGCAGGAATGGTATTCTATGTGATGATCGTTGTTGCTGGGATGCCAGGCAGTGTATGGGGAGCAACTCTTTCAACGGTTCTTCTCTTGGCGCTTAGAGAAGCTGTACGTTTTGCACCTCTTTCAGCATCTGTTCTTGGACCGGTCCGTCTCATGCTCTTCGGCTTCATTCTCTTTGTAGCAGTCTATTACCGCAGAGATACGTTATTCCCTAAGCAGAGGAGTATTTAAAGGTATTGACAAAAAAGTATTTATAGTTCATATTATTTATAATGAGTGTAGACCACCTTCACCCTTCATATGACATCACCAGAAACATTATCGGAGCTTGCACTGAGAGTGAGACCTGTTATAGATGCCATGGCAGAGAGAAGTATGCAACATATGGAAGGTATGGATTCTGATGAGCAGCGCATACATATTAGTTATATGATGAATATGATTTATCAGACTACTTGGAAACATCTAAACGAGAATCGTATATGATCTATTCGCGAATAGCATGGCTTTACGGTACGATACTACCGATGAACCTCTCCCAAACTGTGCTCGGCATCACCTTCGACAACCCGACGGTGTTGGTTTCTGGAATCTTGGGAATCACTTCTTCTACATGGAAAGACGTAGCGAAAAAAGGAGCAGGAGGAATCACCACAAAATCGCTCTGGGCAAAAGAACACAGAGGACATCCGAATCCGACTATTATCGAAACAGAGTATTGGATGCTGAATGCTGTAGGACTTCCGGATGCAGGCCCTGAGAAAGCAAAAGAGGAGATAGGAGATTTTATGAAAGATCACCCCGTCCCACTTATCGCAAATATCGTTGCAGGGCAGATCGAAGAGTTTGCAGAAGCCGCGAAGTATATTGCCCCACTCGGGCCAGATGCCTTTGAAGTAAATATCAGTTGCCCGAATGTCGAAGACGAATTTGGTAAACCCTTTGCTTGTAGTGCACCCGACGCGGCAAAAGTAACCGCTGCAGTACGTAAGGTGATTGGTGACACACCCATGTTTGTTAAGCTTTCTCCGAATGTCGATAATATCGGGGAGATTGCTAAGGCTTGCCAGGCCGAAGGTGCTGATGGATTTACGGTTATCAATACCGTAGGACCTGGAATGGCGATAGACCTGCGTAGTCGCATGCCAATTCTTGCCAATAAAGTAGGAGGACTCTCTGGAAGAGCTATCAAGCCTATTGCCGTAAAGTGCATTGCCGATGTCTACGCAGCGACCGATGGAAAATGTCCGATTATTGGAACAGGAGGTGTGTATACAGGAGAGGATGCCATCGAGATGATGCTCGCAGGTGCTACTTTGATTGGTATTGGGTCTGCAATATCACGACACGGTGCGGAAGTCTTTGCGCAGGTGTGTGAAGGCATGCAGTACTGGTGTACAAATGAGGGTATTGATACTATTGCAGACCTCATAGGAGGTATGCATAAAGAACTCGCAACTCGTAAATCGTAACTCGTTTATGTCTTCTATCTCTCTTCAATCTCGGCTACCTAAGACCTATCGCATCAAAGCGATAACGCAGGAAACAGAGATGGTCCGGACCTATACGTTTGATGGTTCACTCGGAGCAAAGCCTGGACAGTTTTTGATGCTATGGCTTCCGGGAGTAGATGAAAAACCGTTCTCGGTTGCGTTTGATGATGGATCAGAAACAAAGATTACCTTCTTTGCCGTAGGACCGATGAGTGAAGCCCTAGCACAGTCGAGGGTAGGGGATTTGGTAGGGTTGCGTGGACCATTTGGAACGTCGTATGAGTGGGAGGCTGGAGATCATATCGTACTTGTTGCAGGTGGGTATGGAGCTGCACCGATGTACTTTGTAGCTTCCGAAGCGGTAAAGCATGGTTGTACGCTAGAGGCGATTGTTGGTGCACGGGGAAAAGAGCACTTGCTGTACCTTAAAGAACTTGAATCTCTCAAGCATGTGTCATTACATGTTTCTACGGATGATGGATCAGTTGGACACAAAGGGTATAACACCGAAGTGCTTGATCAACTTCTCGAAGCATCTGCAGATCCCGATGCTGCGGACCCTCCTATCGATAAAGTGTTTGCTTGTGGACCAGAGATGATGTTGAAATCTGTGCTTACCGTGTCAGAAAAACACAGTGTACCCTGTCAGCTTTCACTGGAGAGATATATGAAGTGTGGATTCGGTATCTGTGGAAACTGTGTGATGGACCCGACAGGCCAGAGGCTCTGTATTGATGGCCCTGTTGTTCCTGGGCATATTTGCAAAAAAATTACAGAGTTTGGTAAATATCACCGAGATGATATCGGGAAGAAACATGAGTTCTAACTAGAGACGAATAGTTCGTTCTACCCAAATAACCTCCATTTGTTTACGAGAATTCCTAGCCTCTCCCTTCGGTGTACGTTTTTGCTTTACGGGGATCTCTACTGGAGTTTCTTGTTTTTTACGAAGAGTCCATAGTGCATGAAGCCCGAATCCGATCAGCATCATCAGCATTCCAAAGGCGAGTACTCCAGCTGGGTTACTGGATTCTATGCTGGCAGCGGGGAGGATAATTTCTTGGTTGATCCACATAGGCTCACCCGCTTGCTTCGTCCCTAGGTAGGCACCCTGGTTTGTTAGGCTCGCGTTTAAAGACATCTGCGAGCCAATAGTAACGACTATTGCTCCAAGTGCGATGAATGATGTACTTATTGTTTTGTGTGTCATATATTATAGTTATTATAACATATTTCCTTATAACATACAAATGGTAGCCTCAAGGGGAATTGAACCCCTGTTACCAGGATGAAAACCTGGCGTCCTAACCACTAGACGATGAGGCCTACTGGGCAAATTTAACCATAAATTTATCTTTGCTGCCATACTGATTACGCTGAAAAATTCTCTATACTACGCTTATGTCCCACTATTTTTACCTAGCTCGCTGTAGTGACAACTCTCTCTATTCGGGTTACTGCAAAGATATTAATACAAGAGAGGCTATGCACAATGCAGGTAAGGGGGCTAAATATACCCGTGCACATCTTCCCATCGAGATTATCTACTTCGAAGAGTTTGAGACTTTGTCAGAGGCTTTACAGCGCGAGGCTGAGGTAAAAAAATTTACGAAGGCAAAGAAAGAAGCATTAGTGAATACAGCACTTTCTTGATATCGTTTTGGTATGAGCCTCTCTCGAATATTGCGCTATAGCTTCTATCTAGTGGTAGCACTTACCCTTTGTAAGGGGTTGTATCATCTTGCGTCTCAGGCATGGTATTTTTTTGAAGGGGCGTATGCGGGTGACGCAAAGTATTACTGGACTGTTGGTAAGGGAATGCTGAATGGACATGTGTTGTACACCGATATTTTTGATACAAAGCCACCCGGGATTTATCTTCTCAGTGCATTGTCTCTGTGGATGTTTGACGATGGGACACTTGGATTTTGGATCAATGCCCTTATGGTAGTTGCATACCCTGTTCTTTTTGGGTGTGCTGCACACATCATAGTTCGTGATCTTTCTCGTAATAGACGTTTGTATATCATTCTTTCTTCTCTTCTCTTTGGATCACTTATTTCTTTGTACGCAGGGTTCCAGGGAGAGGCTTGGCAGGTAGAGTGGTATGGTGCCTTCTTTGGTTCACTCTATGCGTTGGCACTTGTGTGTTTACCGTGGAGGAATAGTCGTAGCGCTCTCGCTATTTTGAGCATATGTATGATTCTTAGTATAGGATTTAAAGAGCCGTTTGCACTCTCACTTATTGGAGTAGGACTGCTTTTGTTGCCGAAAAAGAAGGACTTGTTATCTGGGCTCGCTGTACCCCTTGGGATTACTACTGCTGTTGGAGTAGTAGGGTTATTACTATTTGGCTATGCACACGGATATTTTACGACGTATCTCCCATCGCATTTTGGTCATAATCTTATCCGCTCGACTCCTCTGTGGCAGCGTGGTTTGTATATCGATATACTTTTTCGGTTTCTTTGGGAGTTCTCGTACCTCTTTTCTGCACTGATTGCAGCTCTATTGACACATGCACTTCTTCGGAGCCGGCAATACCCTCGTCCCATAGTACGGGTCCTTCTTGTTCTGTTTGCATTCTATCTTGCTCTTACAGCGGGGAACCTTAGAGGATATCCAGTTTCTAATCACTTTGTTGTTCTTGTTCCTCTCTATACAGCCCTCTTTTTGCTATTACTGCAGCATGTTATTGCCAATGGTTATCATCGTATTTTTCATACGTGCATGGGGTTAATGATGTTTACACTTCTTACTCTTCCTATGAAGGATGGGATACCACACTATTCCGTAGTTCTTTCTGCAAATAAGGAAGGTGTAGTTGAACACAGAGAAACCGCACAGCAGCTCGATGAAATCTTGGATGCATGTGATGTTGAACGATACTTCTTTGTGGAGGAAAAGCCTTTTATGGAATATATGAATCATAGCCCGTTGAACTTTTTCGTCTACACAGGGTCAGAGGCTATCGTGTATTACCACCCTGTTCTTATCGAAAAGCAGCTCCAATCATTTTCTAACGCAAAGATTGTTATTGCTCGTGGTGAATCCTATGAGATATCTCAAGATCCAGCAAAAAAAAATCTTTCCGAAATGACATTCCGGTACCTCGCAAATAACTTTACTATTATTCCTTGGAGTTGCGCAGAAGGGTTGCCAATTCCTGTGGGATATTCAGTACTGTTTCGTAAAGACCCAGACAATATGAAACCATTTTTATTTAAGATGAAATAAACAAAAAGGCGACGAGATCGTCACCTTATTTGTTTTTGTTTTTCTGCTCTAAAGGTCGACCCTTAGATTAGTTTAATAATCTGTAGGGAAGTAGTTTGCTTCGTAAACTTCATTATTGATGTACGCTTCTAGACAGTGTGTGTAACGCTGTCCTGAGTATTGAGAACATCCAGGAATATGTTGACGACGCGCAGCAGGAGCACCACGTACAGTTCCAGTAGTAGGAGCTGCAAAGTGACGAATATCCTGACTTTCACGAAGTACACGACGACGGTCTACATTGGTATTAATGCTCGATCGACGAGGAGCTGTGAGCCTAAAGTTGAAACCATTTCTGGCATCAAGGGTAGCTTCTTCGCTACGTGAGCGGAAGATTCCACCTGCGGCTCGTAGGTTATCCATGTTACGGACGGATTCGGCATTTGGGTTGTGTCCCGAAAACGAGACGAGGTCAGCACGCTGAGCAGATGAAGCGCCTACAACCATTCCAACCAATACACCGAGTGCACCGATAACATATGTTTGGCGGTTAGCCATAACGAATGTGGTAAGGAAATAAAATTTGTGTATGTATATATTATAACATATTTACATATATTGTACAATACTCATCATTGGCTATATTTAGGCTTATTCTCTAACATATTCTGTATATGCAGCCTTTAGACGTACTTATCGCATTTCTTGTACTTTGGGTGTTTGCCATGGTTCTTATGGTGGTGAGTTCCATCTTCTTAAGGGCTCCATATGTTCCTACCCCTATGAAGATCACTAAGAAAATGGTGAAATTTGCCGATTTACAGGGGAAGGAAGTAGTCTACGATCTTGGCGCTGGAGATGGAAGACTTCTGATTGAAGCAAAGAGATGTCACCCTGGAGTTACGGCCAAAGGATTTGAGCTTTCACCTCCTGTGTTTTTTTTAGGCCTCTTTTTGATTTGGAAATCGAGCGTAGAAGTGACGCTAAGAATGAAGAATCTGTTCCATCAAGATGTCTCTGATGCGGACTGTATTTTCCTTTATCTCATGCCAGGTGCTATGAAGACTTTACAGAAGAAGTTCGAAAAAGAGCTTAAACCTGGAACAAAAATCATCTCTCATGCATTTAAGTTTCCGGGGAAAGAGCCTGTAAAGAGCATGCCTGTACCCTGGCTGCAAGGGCAGAAGGAGCTGCGGCTCTACATATGGTAAAAGAAGTAGATAGAGGATAAAGATTGTGAGAAGATCATGTAAAAATAGTTAATCATGGGTTTTTCTCTGTAATACATAAATAATGAATCCGTAATAGGGGATAAGCGTCCATGTCGGTATATCTATTTGTATAGAAGCAAAAGGAATAGCATTGCAAATATACGCAACGATTATTATCCATTCGAGACAACTCCATCCAAGATAGGAAACAAGTTGCCCTAATGGGAATAGTCCAAAGCTCAGTAGGGTTCCGACTGCACCAAAAAGCATAGCGAGGGGAATCGCAGGTGCAATGAGGAGGTTTGCTATTGGTGCTATAAGTGAAAACCGCTTAAAGAGAATGATTATCAGTGGTACTGCTGCAATCTGTGCTGCCACTGTCATCTGTAATGACTCTCGTATGGCGAGTGTTTTGGGTACGCGCTGGAATACTTTTTCTAGCAATGTTCCAAGTTCAGTAAGCCCGATAACAGCCAGAAATGACAGTTGAAACCCCGCGTCGTACCACAGAACTTTGGGGTTCCAAGCGATCATGAAAAACGCTGTCCACAATATCGAAAGCCTTACAGTAGTAGTCCGTCCGTTTTGTAGTGCTAGAAGCCCCAGTATTCCCATGATGGCAGCACGAACAACCGCTGCACTTGCACCGACAAATATTGTAAAGCAGACAATGGCTATAGTTGCTGGAAAGAATCGTACTTTCAGTGGTAGCCAAAAGAGAAGACTCGAGATAATCGCTATAACAATAGTAATGTTATATCCAGATATTGCGATAATATGCGTGAGTCCTGTCGCAGCAAACGCTTCGAGGAGATCTTCTGGTATCCCTCTGCGAGACCCTGTAAGTAAGCCTGCCATAAATGATGCATGTGGCTCTGGATAGAGACGGTTTATTTGGGATTCGAAGGATTTTTTAAGGCTATAGAGAGTCCTTCGTAATTCTGTAGAAGTTGTTGGTTGTCGGTTGTTGGTTTTTATTTGGAATGATCCTCGGTACATGACGCTGTAAATATCGTATCTGGAGAGATAGTGCTCATAGTGAAATTCTTCAATTTGTTCGGGTTTTTCTAGTACGCCAAATACTGCAACGCGATCTCCGAATTGATATTCTGGCCACTGCCTTCGGTCTGTTGCGAGCACATTCCCTTGTAACCCTTTGATGAGCGTTCCAGATCCATCAATGAATTGATCTACTGCAATCGTGTAGAGCGTCTTCATCGGGCGCTTGTCCGGCTCTGTAGATACTACTCCTTCCACAGAGACACTCTGTGTTGTTGTATACCAATCAACGGTGTTTGGTGTACGTGTATGTGTTGTACGTATGACACACACAAGCGCAGTTAGTACACCCAGAAGCAGTGCTACTAATTTCCCCACCATTGCAGGAGAAATGTTGTTGTCAAAAAAGAGCCTAAGAACCAGTAGGCGTAGATATGCATAGCGACTAATTCTGCCCTGCCATCTTTGCCACTGCTATCCACTCATCAACAGAAAGTGTTTGTGGGCGGCGTGTTTCGTCTATACCTGCAGCAGAAAGGAGTTCCAAACCCTCGGGGAACGTCCCGAAACTATTGCGCAGCATCTTCCTCTTTTGGGAGAATCCAATCTTCGTCAGCTTAAGCACCTTTTCTATGGTTGCTGCATCCGCAAGAGGCGAATCGTAGCAATCTATATGGATAACAGCAGAGTCGACTTTTGGTGGGGGAAGAAAAGCTTTGGGTGGTACGTTAATCACTTTAGTCGCTTTACCAAAGAGGGCTACAATTACGGTCAGCATGCTGGCATTTTTGGTATCACAGATTCTGTCTGCTACTTCTTTCTGAATCAGCAGCGTCATCGAAGTCGGGTAGGTTGCAGACTCCAAAAATACATGCTGTAAAAGAGGCGAAGTAATGTGATAGGGGATATTTGCTACGATTTTGTAGGGAGTTGTTGGCATTGGTGTTTTTAGTGCGTTGTCTTGGATTAACGTTAATTCGTTAACTCGTTGGTTCGTTGGTTCGTTGGTTCGCATGTATTCTCTTATTAGCGGGATCATACGATCATCGAGCTCTATAGCTGTAACGTGTCCTGCCCTCTTTAGTAGTTCTTTAGTAAGTACGCCGATACCTGGGCCTATTTCTACAATATGATCTGTCGATTCTATCTTCGCTGCATTGACGATCTCATCGAGAATCGGTTGATCGACCAAGAAATGTTGCCCCAAGTCGGTATTTAGGCGTAAAAGATAGGTAGAGCAGAACTGCCGAATTTGGGTTTTAAGGTCAGACATATATTTAGTTGACATTACACAGTATAGCAGTAGAATCGTGAAGTCTTATGACTTCTAATATGTTTTTTAACGGCTATTGGAGCTTCGCATTCTGTGCGAGGACTGTGCTGTAAACGTATCTGAAGTTAACCAATCGTTTAAGCTCTCTCCTCAAGCAGACGGAGAGATTTTTTTCTATTTATTTCTATTTATGATCATGAATGCAGATATTATCGGCTTATTACCTACTCCAGAGGGGTTGCAAGAGCTTTATCCAGTTACAAAAGAGCATAAGATAGACGAGCATCGTAGAGAAATCGAACGTGTGCTTTCTAGACAAGATTCTAGACGTCTTATTATTGCTGGCCCTTGCTCAGCGTACCCTTTTTCAACAGTTGATGAATATGCGGATCGCTTCGCTAGGCTGCGTGAAGAACTTTCTGAAAAGCTTCTTCTTGTTCAGCGGGTATACATACAGAAGCCTCGTACCATATCAGGATGGACTGGCCCTTCTATATTTCCAGATCCTAAAAAATCTGCTGATATTGCTCAGGGTATTTTTTCTTGCAGAGAGATGATGTGTAGAGTTGCTCTTAGGAATCCTATTTACGATGAAATGCTTCATATAGAGAATCACGATAGTATCTCTCCTGTTTTAAGTGGTGCCGCAATTGGTGCTCGTAGTACAGAGAATGCAGATCATCGTAGCGTAGCCTCTGGTATGGATATGCCCATTGGCATAAAAAATCCTACCAGTGGAGATATAACGATTGGAGTCAATGGTGTTCGTGCAGCGCAGATGCCTAGAGACTTTCCGTACAAAGGTAAACATCTTCGCACGCATGGAAATCCGTACGCTCATCTTATTCTACGTGGAGGTATAGATGGCCCTAACTACTCACCTTACCATATTGCTCAGGCAGATATGCAGCTAAGAGAACATGTGCAAAATCCTGCTATTATTGTTGATGCTAGTCATGACAATTCATTGAATGGACATGGAAAGGATCCTACATTGCAAGAGCATGTTCTTTTAGATGTGACAAATGGTATACAGCTTCAAAGAGAGGAATATGAATTAGTTGCAGGGTTCATGCTGGAATCTAATATCAAAGGAGGAAAACAGGGTGTGTCTGATAATATGGACCCTCATGTCTCTATAACAGATGCCTGCTTATCCTTTGAAGATACAGAGCGAGTACTTCGTGAATTAGCTAATAAACTGTAAGAATTTCGTCGCTCGCGAAAGCGAGCGGCGTTTGACATTCCTAATTTTTAAAGTATATTTTGGTTAATGTTTACCCAGAACCTCCCACTGGCTCCAAGCCTTAGGCCGCCTATGGTGGGGGAGATTTCTGTGTGATCCTATAAATAGATCAACAATTTCCCCCAAGCAAACGTACGGGGGATTTTTTGTATCTATTCATTTTTCTATCATGGAACAGACTCAATCAGCATTAAATATCGATCAGCGTCCTTCAGTAGATCGTAGTGACCTAGAAACGCAAACAATTCTTTTTCGACAGCACGTTGAGGGGTTACTGAAGCAGAATTCAGATCGTCTACGGCAAATATGTTCAGACAAAGGAGTCATCGGAGACTCTGCTACAGAACTTGTGGATGGCTTAGTGCAATTATTTGCTAATGAACCACATTATAAGCGTAGAAATAAGTTAACAAACCTGGTTTCTCAGCGGTAACTATGCTTGTAAAATGGCTTCCTTATGCGCATTTTCCTTATCTTCTGCCTTCTCTGGAGTTCTGTGCCTCAGGCTCAGGCATATCCCGAGTATCCAGCGTTTGAGCAGACTCAGTTTGCAGAGGATTTTGGCATGTTCCGCTGGTGGGAGAGTTGCTGGTGGAGGGTATTTGATCCATACGTCTATGTCCTCTGTCAGCCCGATGGTGATATTTTGTTAGTCTATCCAGATGGATCGACACTCCCTGCATCGCAGGAGGATCTTGCAAGACTGTTCTCTCTTGATGGAAGAAGAGGAGTTGGGGGTATAGGAGGAGTAGGAGTAGGAGCAGGAGGACTACGAGGGAGATCTGGAGCCAATAGACTAGGGCTTTTCCGCCCACCTACAGGACCACGAACTACCTCTCGTCCAACAGCAAGACGTCTTAGTCCTGCACCTGGTGATGGATTTCGTTTGAGTGATGTGTATGGTGGGAAGTTTACGCGGTTTGATGGATCTGGTTTTCCAGAGTTTCGTGTACCATCTGGTACTGGAATATTTAGCTTTGATGGATCAGGAAATCCTCTTGATATTGATTTTGGTTCTCTGAATCAAGGAAACAGAAATACTGATTCTGGTAATAGAGGAAGTGGAAGTAGTAGCAGTACCGGTAATGGTTCTCGCTTTCGATTCGGGCAGGGGAGCAGTAGCTCTAGGGGGTTTTCTATAGGTGACCGTGATGCAGAAGGTCGTTCCAATATCGGATTGATAGAGTATTTACGGCAGAACGGTTCTGGTAATGCATTTGCAGACCCTAATGGCGGAACACGTATGCATGATATTTTCTATAAGCCCATTATAGGTAGATGTAGAAGTATCTACGATTTTATAGATGGCGGCATATTTGGGCCCATTCCTTGCACGTCACATCCATGGGGAAATCACCAAAGCTTTGCACAATGATGTATAATACTGACATGAAATATTCATGGATTCTTACAGGCCTTTTTCTCCCGGTTTCTGTATTTGCTCTCACATTTGAGGCAAACACATTGCCGTACTCCGATTCTCCTTCCGATCTTCCAACACAGATTGCCATTAGTACTTTAACAGAACTGGAGATAGTGACAGGAAATCCTGATGGTACATTTAGGCCAGGTGTTTCTATCAATAGAGCAGAGTTTATAAAGATTGCGATGGGGTTACTTCCTCCAGAGACTGTGCGAGTGGCTACACGCTGTTTTCCAGATATCGATGAAAACATCTGGTTTGCGGC
Organism: bacterium; assembly: GCA_027592135.1. Lineage (GTDB taxonomy): Bacteria > Patescibacteriota > Gracilibacteria > Peribacterales > Peribacteraceae > UBA2170. The sequence continues at coordinate 26,085 of JAQCIJ010000003.1, forward strand.
TCCTGTCTGCCGCGCAAAAGCATTGGGAATTGTCAGTGGTAATTCTGTAGCGGAAGTACCTGCAGAGCAATGGAAATTTGAACCAACACGATCGGTAAAATACGAAGAAGCTCTTAAAATTCTCTCACAGATTTATGGAACTCCACTACTGACAGTTAAAGGAGAATGGTACGAAAAGTACGTTCGTAGTGCAGAGAACCTTGGAATAGATCTTAAAGACTCAGCCCCTGGATCTGGTCTTACACGCGGACAAATGGCACGGCTTGTTGTAGGCTTCTTGGCGTATTCTCAAGGAGAACTTGATGATTTACGTTATGCAGAAACACATCCGTTTATTCCTGTTCGCACAGTATTCGAACCAAAATCGTCTTCTTCTATATCCTCTGTATCCTCCATTTCTTCTGAGTCATCTGACATATACGATGCATTGATTCATGATACTACAACAGATGATGCTGTCTTAGTTCTTGGAAAGACAACACACATTTTAGGGTCTGCAGAACTATTTGCTGATGCAGAGCCTATACAGGTGCAGTATTTCCTGATAGATCTCGTTGCTGCAAACAATTCTTTAGATGCCATGAATGTCTATGACGATCGCGGTAAACTTATTGGTCGTGCCACAGTTGATTCTTCTGTTGTAGGAAAGACTCGCTACAAATTGGGTGTAAAAAATAAGAATATCGTATTACCTCGAAGAGATGAGTACAGTTTTTATGTTCGAGGCCTACTGCGTTCACAAGATAGTGGAGGTGTTAGCGGCGGTAGCATTCAGGTTTCGGAAATGGGCATAGACGGTATAGGAGTATGGAGTAATAGAAATTACAGCGTAATGACAAGTGGTGAGACATTTGCAAAAACTTCAGTTGCACGCAGTGCTATTACTTCTATTGCCAATGCAGGAGATGACAGGTCTATTCTTCTACAGGGGGAAGAGATTGAAATTGGCGCATTTCGGTTCGAAGGTGTTACAGGACACAGTGCAGCACGCTTACAGATTACTGCACTAGATTTTCAGATAGGTGCGGTGGGAGGTGTCACCATTAGTAATGCACTTATCCGTGTAGATGGAAGTTCTGAGAGGCACAACTGTAGCATTGCTAGTACGACACTGACCTGTAGTAGCTTGCCAGATACCTATGGACGCCTTGATGATGGACCTCGCGTCTTAAGAGTGTATGCAGATGTTAGTGTTCCAAGTGAATCAGTGCATGCAGGTATGCAAATTTCAATAAATGACCCAGGATCTATAGGATCTGCAGGTTCCATAACATGGACAGACGGCGTTACCGTCTTTACATGGGTAGATTCCCTCAATACGCCTGTGGCTCGTGGAACATACTATTCCTACTAAAGAAGCTTCAAAGGCGCAATACTCATTACCAGAGTCTTCTTCTGCCCAATATCGAAGTTAATTTCGACTATGTCTCCACGAAGTGTCATAACCGTTCCTTTTCCAAATGTCGGATGTTCGACCCGGCTTCCTTCTGCGAGTTCATTGTCTTGATTAAAATTACCGGAAGAAAAGTCTGTATCTTGATCAAATTCGATCGTGATATCATCACTCTTTTGTTTATATGGCTGCACTCCACTACCAGATCGCTGTTCTCCTTTTTGGCTTGCCCAAGAGAATGCAGAGAGCAGTTCATCACTCCGTCGTTCGGTTACTGCATCTGGTATGTCATCCAAGAACCTACTAGGAGCATTAGATTGTGTTTGCCCCCATAACATGCGCGTTCTTGCATATGTCATACGCAGATGTTTTTTTGCTCTTGTCATGCCGACGTACATAATGCGACGCTCCTCTTCGAGTTGGTCTTTATCAAATAAACTATTGGCGTGTGGAAAAATACCCTCTTCACATCCCGCCATTATCACGTGTTCAAATTCTAATCCTTTACACAGATGCAGGGTCATCAATGTCAGTGCATCGGAAGCTTGGTCTTGGAGTTTATCCACCTCAGATACCAATGCTACTTCTTCAAGAAAGCTCATCAAACTAGACTGGGCCTCTAGTGCATCGTACTTGTGCATAACGCTTAAGAGTTCCTGTACGTTTCCCCAGCGGTTCTCACCTTCTTCGGTGTCGTCTTTTAGCCAGTGCTCGATATCAATAGCGTGAATCAGATGGCCACTAAGCTCAGCGACTACTTCGGTTTTTGACTTCTCTTGATATTGCAGGATCAACTCTACAAATTTTTGGAGGTGTTCTTTTGTTGGCTCATTAATCTCCTGTATTTGATGCACAATGTTTAAGGTATCCCACAAAGTCATATCGTTGCTCGAAGCAAAGACCTGTAGTTTTGCAATTGTTGTTAGTCCGATCTTTCGTGATGGGATATTGATGATCCTCAGAAGGGAAATTGTGTCATAGGGATTTAAAATCACATGGAGATACGACAAAATATCTTTTACTTCTTTACGAGCGTAGAATTTTACACCGCCAAGAATACGGTAGGGGATGCCGTTTTTAAGACAGGCTTCTTCAAACAGGCGAGACTGTGCGTTTGTCCGATATACAATAACTTGATCACTAAGGTTAATACCTTTTTTACGATGCATTTCATCTGCGGCTTTTACAGCTTCCAGCGCTTCTTTCTTTTCGTCACTCAGTTCTTGGATTATGACATTCGAACCCTCTGTGTTTTCTGTCCACATTTTCTTTTCTGGCCTGTTTGGGTTCGCATCAATAACTCCGTCGGCAGCATCCAGAATTGGTTGAGTGGATCTGTAGTTTTGTTCGAGCTTAATACGCTTTGCGTTTGGGTATTCTTTTTCGAACTCCATAATATTGCGAATGTCTGCTCCACGGAATGCATAAATCGATTGATCTGGGTCTCCAATGACACAAAGGTTTTGGTGCTTCTTTGCAAGCAATGTAATGAGAAGATACTGCACGTGGTTTGTATCTTGATACTCATCTACATGGATATACTTCCAAGTATTTTGGTAGCGTTCTAAGACTTCTGGTACTTCGGTAAAGATCCGAACGGTCTCGAGGAGTATATCGTCAAAGTCGAGTGCATTAGCATCAGAAAGCGCTTTCTGGTACTTCTTGTATGCCGTTACCACATGTTGCATACGCGGAGTTGAGGCTTGCGCTTCTGCTTGCTTTGGGCTGAGTGCTTCGCTCTTAAATCGGCTGATGTATCCGAGAGCAGCTTTTGGTTTTAGTTCTTGTTCATCGACATTCATTTCTCTAAGCACCTCTTTCATCAATCGTTTCTGGTCATCAGTATCGTAAATTACAAATGTTCTATCACGACCAATTTTATCGATATCACGCCGCAATATTCTTGCACACACAGAGTGGAAGGTTCCCATAACGGGCATTTTTCCTGCGTTCATATGCCACTGAGAAAGCTCTGTGCCTTCTGTAATGTGCAGAAGGTTTTCTATGCGCTCTTTCATTTCGGTTGCTGCTTTATTCGTAAATGTTACCGCAAGAATCTGCCACGGTGGAACGCCATCATCAATGAGTTTTGCAATACGATGTGTGAGCGCACGGGTTTTTCCACTACCAGCTCCCGCTAAAATAAGTACAGGACCCTCTGTTTGCATTACCGCTTGACATTGCGGTTTATTAAGGTTTGCGGTGATGAGTTCTTTTGCAGTTGGCACGTAGGAATTGTACCGTGTTACGACACATTTCCTAGATCTTCTTTGCTGATTTTTGCTTTTGGCTGCACAAGTTCGAGTAATTGCTGTGCAACGTGTTTTGGATTCGTCACAAGCTCTTTAATCTCTGCAGTGTTCGTGTTGAGGTTACGCATTTTTGCTTTTTTAACGAGTGCTTCTGCTATAAGTTCTGGATGTACTTGCTCTGCCTTGGCTAGGGTTTCTAGTCCGTGCATGAGCATGCCTACTTCGTGTGCGTTTCTTGTGGAGATGTGAAAATGGAACGCAGCAATAAGGTCTACAATGTTCTCGCGCTCTTGAGGGTCCATTGCTTCGGCAAACTCGTAGTGTTCTATACGTTTAAATCCTGCAAGGATAGGCTCTAGGCTTTCTGGAGATACGACGTAGAACGTAAATCCTTCTTCATAGTACGATATTTGCTTAAGAGATTGCACTGCATCTGTCGGAACGACAAGGAACACTGTGGAGTAGATTTTCTGGTTTCCTTTTATCTTGGTCGCAGTCTTCTTTACCGATTCTTTGATATAGTGTTGCAAATCTTGTGAACGTGATACCTTTGCATCAAAGATAATGTATTGCTCTAAGAAGCCGATCATAAAATCAGGCTTTAAGCTGCCACTAAATTCCTCTGGCAGATTGGTATTACTATAAGAGGGGAACGCGCAGTGTTCTTTTTTGGTAAGGCCATCCATTAGAGCAACAACATCTTGCTCGTGGTCGTTCCACATACGGTCGCGTTCTTCCATCAGTTGTTTTTGACGCTCTTCATCTTCTCTGCGGATACGTATTTTTTCATCTTCGAGTGCAGATTTTGCTTCTTCGAGTTTTGTTGCCATGTCCTCGTGGCGCTTTTGCTTTTGCTCCTGATCTGCTTCGAACTTGGTTACACGGGTAGAGAGACCTTCGCGCTCTTTCATGAGCGCTTTATGATCTGATTCCACGTTCTTTAACTGAGCAAACATATTCTTGCCGTTTGTTGCGAGTTCATTCTTCTCTGTTTTCATTTGCTCTAGTTGGTTCTTTAATTCACCGATCTCCTCAGTACGTCGATTAAGTTCTGCTTTGAGGCGTGGATCACCATCAGTTTGAGCTTTTTGTAGCTGAAAGGCGATATAGCCAATTCCAGCGAGTACAATTCCTGTGAGTATGTAGAGGGGAGTCATAGGAGCGTATTGTATCATATGGTAGACACTCGTCCACCCTATTATAGAGAATAGAGAGTAGATCAGAGAGAAGAAATATGGTGTTCTAGTTGCAATACTAGTTTCCTTGACTATACTGACGCAGTCCTCGCTGATTGGGTGGCTTTGAGACCCCCTTCCTGGCGCGGCGCAACGTTCTATTTGTGTACCCCTCTACCTATGTCTATCGCTCATAAGTCAAAAAAAACCCTCATTACAAAGCATCAAATGCACAAGAAAGATACTGGTTCCCCTCAGGTTCAAGTGGCTATTCTCTCTAAAGAAATTACCTTGCTTACAAAGCACTTACAAGAGCACAAAGGTGATAATTCAGGACGAAAAGGCCTTCTTGGTAAGGTTGCCCGCCGTCGCACACTCTTAAATTATCTGAAGATGCACACTCCAGATGAGTATCAAAAGGTATTGGATGCGAACAAGCTGAAGAAATAGGGTATACTTTTTGTATGTCTGTACCGCCACAGCATCTTCGGGATCTGTATGCATTACTTGCTTCTATTAAAGACGAGAAAGAGGCAAAGCTGCTTATCGATGATCTTCTAACCCCTCAAGAAGTCGCCTCTCTTGCCGAGCGGTGGCAGCTTGTTCGGGAGCTGGATAAAGGCACTCCACAACGCGATATTTCTCAGAAATTGGGTATAAGTATCAGTAAGATAACCAGAGGATCTCGTATGCTGCAGTTTGGATCTGGGGGATTTGACCATTTCTTAAAGAAGCTGAAAAATTAGGTTTTTTTGGAAAATGGTGTTGACTTTGCATGCGTGGAGTGTAACGATGTAACGGTACATGGAATCATTACATCAAGAGTTACCGGCAGAGGATTCATCAGAAGTTCCTGTGGTCCCAGAAACCCCTGCAGTTCAATCGGAAGTCCAAAGAGTAGCAGCAGCTCTTGAGGATGTTAGGCATATTCAAGACTCATTTCCTAAGACTCCAACATCAACAGCAAGAGGGTGGTCGTGAAACGCGCAAGCGTTAGTGACCTGCTTTCTATCTTTATCGGCTTAAGAATCTGTGGTGGCGTAAAGCCATAGATAGTACGGCGCTCTGACGATGATTGAAAGGCCCCTTCTTATGATATTTTTGTAAGAAAGGGGCTTTTTTAATACCAATTAATGAGTATACTACGCGCAGCTCCTTCCTTCTATCGCCGCTTTACTTTGCTGGGTTTACGTAAGAATTCTCTCTCTATAGAGGCTTGCTATGTGAATCCACATCAGTAACGAAAAGCGTTGGAGGAAAGAGATATTCTATCTTTTTCTCAACTTAAGTATGTTTGGTAATAAATCAGGTGGTAGCTCTGCTATCGCTGTAGATAAGGAATACACCGTCGATGTCGGTGATCAGAAATTCGTCTTTAAGACGGGTATGCTTGCCGCGCAAGCAAACGCAACTGTTGTAGCCCAATCGGGTGACACGGTTTGTATGAGTAACTGTACGACCAGCCGCACTGCTCGTGCTGGAGTTTCATTTTTACCTCTTCAGGTTGTGTATCAGGAGAAGTTTTATGCAGCTGGTAAGGTAGCAGGTTCTCGCTTCCGTAAGCGTGAAGGACGCCCAGCAGATAGCTTTGTGCTTACAGCACGTGTTATCGACCGTGGTCTTCGCCCAATGTTTGCAAAGACTATTCATAATGATATACAGGTATTCTGTACGGTCTTAAGTTACGACTTCATTGCAGAGCACGATATCGTTTCTGCAAACGCTGCATCGTTGGCCGTCGCACTTTCTGACTGTCCTGCAGATGGACCTGTCGGAACAGTACGTGTAGGGCTGCTTGATGGAAATCTTGTCCTTAACCCAACACACGAAGATCGAGAAAAATGTGAATTGGATATGATTGTTACGGCAACAGAGGATCGTGTAGTCATGATCGATGCAGCTGCAAATCAAGTTCCAGAAGCAAAAATGCTTGAGGCTATTTTATTTGGTCAGGAAGCTGCCCAAAAGATTGCAAAAGCTTTCGCAGATATTCAGAAAGAAATTGGTTCAGAAAAATGGGAAGCACCTGCTTCATTCGAGCATGCAGAAGGGTTTGAAGTACTAAAGGGTAGTGCACTTGCGCAGATCAACAAAGCAATCCTTGATCCTATGGATAAGTTGGCCCGCAGAGCGTTCTTTGGTGAACTTGCAGACTCCGCAGCTGCAGTCCTCGAAGAGAAGTATGGATCTGCAGAAGGAAACGATGCCCTTACAGAGCTGTACGCTAATGCAGGGGATATGATGAACAACGTGATAACTGGAGAGGTACGTCGATTAGTTCTTGAAGAAGGAAAGCGCATGAGCGGACGTACTCCAGACGAGATCCGACCTGTCGGATGTATCGTTGATATTCTTCCTGCTCGTGTTCACGGATCAGCTCTCTTCCAGAGAGGTGAAACACAGGGGCTTACTACGTGTACTCTTGGTGCTCCTGGAGACAAGCTTATGACAGAAGGAATGATGGGAGAGAAATTAGATCGTTACTTCCACCACTACAACTTCCCACCGTTCTCTGTAGGAGAAACTTCTAACCGTCTCTTTACAGGTAACCGAGAAATTGGACATGGTTACCTTGCTCAGAAAGCTTTGGAGCCTGTGCTTCCACCTGAGGAAGTATTCCCGTACACCATCCGTACAGTAACAGAGATCCTCGAAAGTAATGGATCCTCTTCTATGGCTGCAACATGTGGTTCTACACTCGCGTTGATGGCTGCAGGTGTCCCTATTTCTGCTCCTGTATCTGGAATTGCTATGGGACTTATGTCTGACCCTTCTGGAAAGTTTGTCGTTCTCTCGGATCTTCAAGACGAAGAGGACTTCGGAGGAGATATGGACTTTAAGGTAACAGGAACAGCTGCTGGAGTTACTGCTATCCAAATGGATATCAAGGTAAAAGGACTTCCAGATGGTGTCTTTAAAGAAGCACTAGAAAAAGCAAAAATCGGACGTGCATCTATCCTTAAGGATATGCTCTCAGCTATCCCTGAAGTCCGTAGTGAGCTTAGCAAGTACGCTCCACGTATCGAGACTATCAATATCGATCCAGATGATATCCGCCTCGTTATTGGTAAAGGTGGAGAAACTATCCAGGGAATTACCAAAGAGTTTGGTGTAAATATTGATATCGAAGATAGTGGAATGGTGTTTGTTACAGCACCTGATGGAGAGTCTATGGCAGGAGCATCTGCTCGGATCTTAAACATCGTTGCGAAGCCTGAAGTCGGTACAACCTACGATTGTAAGATCGTTCGTGTCATCGATGGTATTGGCGCAATTGCAGAGTTCCTTGGTGGTAAAGACGGTATGATTCACATCTCAGAACTCCAGTGGAGTCGCACAGAGAATGTTGAAGATATCGTCAAAGTAGGAGACGAAGTCAAAGCCCTCTGTGTTGAATACAGCAAGATGGATGGTAAGACTCGCCTTTCTATTAAGCAGCTACAAGATAAGCCAGAAGGCTACGTCGAAAGAGCGCCTCGTCCGCCACGTTCAGGTGGGGATAGAAGAGGGCCACCACGACGATAATAATACAATTCTAAAATGTTGAAATGCTGAAAAATACTTTCAGGATTTCAACATTTCTTTATTTCTTTATTAAAATTATGAAATTGATTTCATAATTCTAAGGCGCATTCTCTCCTTCATTTGAATGATATCTTCAAATGCTTCGTGTGCTTTATACGGGCTGCGAAATTTCCAGAGAGGAGTAACATCCGTCACGATGCGAACCATTTCGTTTACCTCCTTCATTACATCTTCTTTTGATGCCCAATCAATATCATGCGCACTGAGCGTATCGAACATTTGGTTTACGCGGTGTAATGTACGGTGCACAGCTTCTAGTAAGAGTTGTTCACGTTTTTCATCGAGGTTGTAGTGGTGAATCTCATTTTCGTAGAAGTCGGGGATCTCTTCGAGGAGAGTCTGTAACTGCCGAAAGGCAATAATCATATTCTCCCAATGTTCAGAATCGATATCTCCATGTTTTTTTACTTCACGTATAATATGATCGAAGTCTTTTCGGGCGATGTACATGCCTTCACGGGTGTTGTGGAACACATCCTCAAATGTAAGACGGTGCACTTCTGTTAGCGTCATTTCCTGCTGATGCGATACAAGCTTTGTGACAAAGATCGCAAACACGAGCAGTGCTGAGATGCTCTGAATACTTGCAAGTACTTTCGAAAACCCTTCTGGCGTGATGTCTCCATACCCTGTAGAAGTTGCCGTGATAATGCTGTAGTACAGAGCGTTTGCAAATCGCATTGCAGGGTCTGCAATATTCGCGAGACTTGTAGGGGCATGCTCTAGTCCTGCTCCCATGTAACTTAAGCCCCAGTAAGCAACAGCAAAAACTATTGCCATCGATGCCCAGATAATAAATAGTGTGGTATACGATAGGTTCGTAAGGAGCTCAATGACAATGAATGCCTTAGGGGTCTTTGCGCTTTTTGGAAGTGGTCGAGGGCTCATAGGGGAGAGTATAGCGTACGGCTTATACGGTTTTCTTAAAGGAGTTTTTACCAGTTACTACCATTTGTATTCCTTTATAAGCGAAGAATAGTCCACCAACGAGAAATGCAGTGTTTGCTGCAATACTTGCGATGTTAAGTGCACCAGAACCCATAGATTCCCGTAATACATTCAAGCTTCCAGCTGTAGATACGCTTTCAACGCCGCCTGTGCTTAGTGTTTCTGTTAGTGCCATATTTACTCTTATATTATACAATAAATATCAAAATTGAGCAATAATCCAATTCTCTCTTAAATATAGGGTTTTTAGTTACTATTTCCGGTTGCTCTTCTTACAGCCCAGCGTGTAACTCCAATAAACGCTGCTATGCCAATAGCGCCTACAACAAGCTCTGGGCCTGTAAATCCGAAGGCGAGTGCTTCTCCTTCCATATTAGTTATTTATAGCGTTACCTATCTGTTCTCTTGTAAATCCTTGTAGATTATTCGGTGTATTTGCATGGTCTCCTGCAGCGATAGTAAGTGGATCTGTTATTAGGCCGTCATAGGCAACATCAAATAGAGAGGTGACACCATTTGCTAGTGTTCCAATTGGATTTCTTTCTGTAAAGAGCCGTGGAATTGTAGAAAGTACCTCAACGACATCAGCTCTCGTTTGGCCGAAAATACCTGCATATGCTGCCCGCTTTTCTTTTCCTGTAACAAAGGCAGCAGCGTCATTTCCGATTTTTCCAACGTGCCTAGCCACTTGAGCTAATGCCCCCATTCCATGATCGTAGATTCCATTATTGTTAACTCTGTGGATAGAGTTATCCGCTATTGTTTGACCAAAACTACCCTCCCATCGTGTTTTATAGATGAGTCGTTTCTCTCGTGCCGATGGGCGACGGAATGCGATTCTCATTTCGCCTCTATTATACATATTCTGCATAATTTGTCCTCTATTTTTACCATTAACTTGCATTAGATTACGTGGGTGTGTAATCTTCTGCGGCTTTGCCTAATGGCGAAACATTCGTTCTTTTCATCACTTGAAACCGCCTCTACCGGCGGTTTTTTTAATTTCCACAAGAGCGAGCGAAGCGAGCCGCGGTGGAAATTACCCTAAGCGAGTCCGCCGCAGCGGGCGAGTCGAATGGGTTCTTCCAATAGTTTTTGTGGATCTCAAGCGTTTATCTTGTAGAATCTCTTTATGCTTCCAAAAGCGTACGATCCAGGCTCAACAGAAGACCGCATTTACAATATGTGGGAGGAGAGTGGGGCGTTTATTGCGGATAACACTACAGATAAAGAGCCTTTTACCATAAGTATGCCTCCGCCAAATGCGACAGGGCAGCTTCATCTAGGACATGCGGTGATGCTTGCTCTTGAAGATATCTTTATTCGGTACGCTCGTATGCAGGGCAAAGAAGCACTTTGGGTACCTGGGACAGACCATGCAGCGATTGCCACGGAGAATGTGGTTATTAAGAAGTTAAAAGACGGTGGTATGAAAGATCCACGAGAGGAAATGGGACGCGAGAAACTTGTCGATGCTATCAAAGAGTTTGTTGGAGAAAGCCAAGATACTATCCGCGGACAGATCAGAAAAATGGGATGTAGTTGCGACTGGTCACGCGAGGCGTACACGATGGATGAACCGAGGCATCGCATAGTTAAAGAGATCTTTTGTAAGATGTTTGCTGACGATCTTATCTATCGCGGTCACCGCATTGTAAACTGGGATCCTAAGCTTCAGACGAATGTGTCTGATGATGAACTGGATCACCAAGAACGTACAGATCCATTTTTTACTTTTCAATACGGACCATTCGAGATTGGTACCGTGCGCCCAGAGACAAAATTTGGTGATAAGTATGTTGTTATGCACCCAGATGACAAACGCTATGCACAGTACAAGCACGGAGATACCTTCGATTGCGAATGGATCAATGGACCGATTTCTGCAACCATCATCAAGGATGAATCCGTAGATCCAGAAATGGGTACAGGAGTAATGACGATAACCCCATGGCACAGTGGTGTGGATTTTGAGATTGCACAGCGTCATGGACTCGATAAAGAGCAGATCATCGACTTTGCTGGAAAGCTCCTTCCAATAGCAGGGGAGTTTGCCGGCATGAAGATTGAAGATGCGCGAGCAAAGATTGTTGAGAAGCTTGATAAAAAAGGCTTGCTCGTAAAGACAGATGAGAAGTACGAACACACGGTTGCACTCAATAGCCGTGGAGGAGGAATGATAGAGCCACAGATTAAATTGCAGTGGTTTATTGATGTAAACCGCGAAGCTGTTGAATGGAAAGGAAAGAAGATGAGTCTAAAGCAGGTAATGCAGGACACCGTAAAGAGTGGTGATATCAAAATCATTCCAGAACGGTTCGAGAAAACCTACTTCCACTGGATTGATAACCTTCGTGACTGGTGTATCTCTCGCCAAATCTGGTGGGGACATCAGATCCCTGTGTACTACAAAGGAGCTGAAGAGTTTGCAGGGGTGTTGCCTCCAGAAGGAGACGGTTGGGTGCAAGACCCAGATACACTCGATACATGGTTTTCTTCTGCTCTGTGGACATGGAGCACGCTCGTAGACCCGAAGCTTACCGAGGACTACTCACTCACGTTGAAAGAGATGATAGACGGTAGTCCGGACATCCAGAAGTTCCACCCGACACAGGTAATGGAAACAGGGTATGACATTATCTTCTTCTGGGTAGCCCGTATGATTTTGATGACGACATACAGTATCGGACAAGTGCCATTTGATACGGTCTACTTGCACGGAATGATCCGCGCACGAGACGGAAAGAAGATGAGTAAATCGAATCCAGAGGGGACGATCGATCCACTCGATATTATCGAGAAGTACGGGACAGATGCCTTGCGTATGTCGATGATCGTAGGACAAAGCCCAGGGAACGACCAAAAGCTCTACGAAGAGAAGATCGCTGGATACAGAAACTTTATTAATAAGCTGTGGAATGCGTCGCGGTTTGTATTGATGCAGTGTGAAGAGGCAGGGGTTGATCCGCACGTTGTAGGGGGTAGGGAGTTGGAGTTAGGGAGTAAGGATTTATCTTTAGCAGACAAGGCACTTCTTTCATCACTGCAAGATTTGATAACAGATGTGACAGATGGAATGGCGAACTATCGCTTAAGTGAAACAGGAGAGAGGCTGTATAGCTTCACGTGGGATTATTTCTGCGACTGGTACTTAGAACTCTCTAAAGGTGAAGCAAACCCTACAGTGCTTATTCATACACTCCGCACACTTGTTACACTTCTTCATCCGTACTGTCCGTTTGTGACAGAGGAGTTGTGGGATGCCATCAAGCATAAAGATGCAGGAATGTTAATAAATGAACAATGGCCAATGACCAATGATCAAATCAGGGATCAGGTTACACAAGATCAACTACAAGTGGTTATCGATGTTATCTCTGCTATTCGTAGCCTTCGTAGCGGTCAAGGAATAGAGCCAGGAAAGAAAGTGACTGTTACATTACTTACGCGGTCTCAGGGAATGTTACTTGAAGCACAGAACGAACATATCAAGAGGCTCGCAAAAGTAGAAAGCCTGACAATTGATACAAATCCCGATGCTACTAAGCCTGAAAATGCTGCAAGTGCAGTACTCAAAGACGTAGAGATATTCCTCTCTCTTGATGGTCTTATTGATAAAGACAAAGAACTTGCGAAGCTTGGAGTTGAGAAACAAAAACTCGAAGGATTCATTAAAGGTATTACTGCAAAGCTTGATAATAAATCTTTTGTTGAGAATGCAAAAGAAGAGGTAGTTGCACTTGAGCGAGAGAAGCTGGAGAGTGCAGAGGGGAAGCTTGTTAAGGTGAATGAGAGAATCATAAGTCTCAACTAGTTTCCTTTGCCACAGATGTGGCAGACGAGGCAGACTGCCTGATTTTTTTGGTTCGTTTTTGCATCAAGGCAAAAATGAAGAAGAAGATAGCGAAGCTTACTTTTGTCATACATGTCTTGTTATTCAATAATCTCCAAATGCGGTTTCTTAGCATTATTTACAGCCATAGCGCTACCGCGCTTTATGCTCTCTCGCCCGTACTTTTTATGGAGGTCATCCATAGCTGCTTGAATATTTTCTACTTCTTGAGTGTTCTTTGGATTCTCGAATAACGAATACTGCGTGCCACCTTTGGGGTTAAGTCCATAAAGCCCGAGTCCCACTTGTGTGTACCGGCTTCCTTGTTCATACAGTCGATCGAAACACTGGTGCACATACGGCAGCACTTGTTCTTCGGTATCTGCAGCTTGTGGCAGCTTATTTTCTTTTTGGTCGAAGGTGTACGCGTCACTGCGCAGCCATACACTTACGACACTTGTTGCCAACCCCAGACGCCTCATTTTTAGCATGGTGTAGGTCAAATGATGCAAGAGATGTGCGTACACCATTGCGCGATCACGGGTGGGCAGGAAGCTTCTTGTACGTGAAATAGATTTAGGAAGTGGAATTTCAGTTTCTATCTTTTCGACCATTTCTCCAAGAAGTTCTCGTTGCATGGCAAGCCCCGGGCGACCAAAGAGCTTTTGTACTTTTTCTTTATCGGCGTACGCAATGTCGTAGGCGGTTTTCCATCCTTGCGCTTCTGTGTGGAGTGCTCTGCGCCTGCCAATACCGGGAATAGCTTCTGCTGATCTGTCGCGTAAAAATGTATCGATAGAACTACGAAAGATGATCGTGACTCCTTCGGGTTTTACGTACTCACTCGCCATTTTTGCAAGGAGTTTGCTTGGTCCTATTCCTATCGAAACTGTCAGATCGACAGATCGCTTTACTGTCTCTTGGAGTTCGAGTGCCCAGTGTTTGATGTTATCGGGTAAACCTCCTGTAAGACTCTTAAGATCCAAGAACCATTCATCCACACTGTACCGCTGAATAATCGGGCAACGGTTTTTGAGGATCTGTTCTATTTGACGAGAGGCGAGCAGTGCTTCGTCGAAGTCCGAAGGAAGTGCGATGGCACCTTTGCAAAGTTTGCGAGCCTCGCTGAGACGCATCCCTGTCTTTACTCCGCATGCCTTTGCCTCGTAGCTTGCAGCAATTACACAACCACCTCCCATCCCAAGAGCGAGTAGGGGTTTACCTTTAAGGTCTGGCCGTTTTCGCTGGAGTGCAGAGGCGAAGAAAGCGTCTGCGTCGATGTGAGCAAGCATGACGAGGGGTAAGGGGTAGTAGTTAGTAGCTGGTAGTTCGGGATTGTATAGACCTTAGTAATCCATTTATCAGTTTTGCAACAGTCACCGTTTGCTCTGCTAGCCCATCGAAATCATCAAAAAAGAAGACGAATAATAATGACTCAAATTTTCCCCTAACCCCTAACCCCTAACCCCTAGCTACTAACTCCCTAATACTTTCTAATCATTCCTTCCATAACTCCTGCAACTTGCAATTCTTCTACGGCATACATATCCGGATAGTTGGCATTTTCTGCTTGGAGATAGTATTTACCTTTATCGCGTTTTAGGCGTTTGAGGGTAAATTCTCCATCCAGAGAGCCAACGACAATATCGTTAAGCTTTGGTGTTTTGTTACGGTTTACGACTATAACATCCTCTTCGAGTATTCCTGCATCTATCATGCTGTCACCTTTTACACGCAAAAGGAATGTCGATGCTCTATCACCAATAAGATATGCATCAAGCGAGATCATTTCTTCTGCTTGCTCTTCTACGGGGGCTGCAAACCCTGCGGAGATTGGACCGAAGAGTGGGAGCATCATTGGTTGTGCGAAGCCGTCGTCTCCATCTCCTACTTCCATAATTTTAATACGTCCCTTCGGATCTTTTTCGAGTTGCCCTTCGCGCACCAATACATTTACCACTTTTGCGACGGCGTTTTTACTACTGACACCAAAGGCTAACGCAAGGTCTGCCAGAGAAGGGGAGTATCCGCGTTTGCGTTGGAATTCTCCTATATAATTAAGCACGGTGCGTTGGTGTGGTGTAAGGGTCATGAGAAAAAATGGAAAAAGTACATTCGTCCACCATAGTAGGTGTACGAGTGTGCACTGTCAAGAATAAGTTATGAGTTATGAGTTATGAGTTATGGATTAGCCAAAATCAGGTATTGCATTTTTTGTTTTCTACTGTGGAATCTTATTCCACACAAAGCTCATGCTGAAGAATGTAGTCACAAGTAGTACACCACCAATAATACCGGTGATGAGTATGGCTTGATTGATGGTGAGGACATCTGCCATGTATCCAAGGAATGGAGAGGCGAGTGTAAACATGCTACGGAATACGAACGAACGTATGGATAGTACGGTTGCTCGAATATCAGAAGTGGTCATGCGATTAATAATATTATTAGTGAGTGGCGACAGGATACCCCAGGCGATGCGTGCCAATCCAAAGAAGATCAGTCCCCATAGCGACGATATACTGCCAAGGGCTATGCAGGAACCAAACACTACGAGTGCAATACCGGTAAGTAGCAAGCGGTCATCAGCAAACCGCTCCATGGTGTAGGTATATTTAGAGGCAACAGCCCCAACAAGAACGATCACAGAATGCGTAATACCAAAATACATCAGTGGTAACCCGACACTTGTTTGGTAGATTTGCGTATACCAAAAGAGCGACATAGTCATCATGGCAATAATGCTGTGAAGAATAATAATACTGCGCAGCGGCACGTTATGGATGATGCTTTGCTTGGTGATACGCCACATGGTCTTAAGATGTCTGCCTTCTTGCATTTTGTGTCTGCGTGGTTCTGTAAGCAATAGTGTAACAATACAGGCAATTCCATAGGGAATGAGTGTCATCTGTACAGGGAGTCGCAAGCTATAGACTACGAGAAACCCTCCCACAATACTCATGAGTGCCTCTGCTCCAAAGTGTGCAAATGCTAAGTTTCCACTGATGCGTTTATAGGAATTCGTATCATCTAGCTCCAAAAGAGAATCAAATGCGAGTGCCTCTAATGTTCCTGAATAGAAGCTTACTCCTATGCCAAGAAATATTTCTCCTATAAAGAATGTCATAAAATTATAGCTTGTTGCATAAAGCAATACGCCAATAAATCCAGCAATTCCGCCAACAATAGCAGTATTTTTTCGACCCCATTTATCTGATGCATAACCGGATGGTATTTCGAGTAGAACTGCGCTTAATGTGAATACTCCTTGTAAAATAAATATTTGCTGCAGGCTCAATTTAGCACTGAGCATGAAGGGGATAATGATAGGAATGAACAATATCGATCCATTCAAAAAATGGAGGATATATAACTTCCAAATATTTGCCTGCATCTTTTGTAGGTAGCTCTCCATGCATAGAGTTTACACTATCTATTTATAAGTCTTCTGGGCTATCTGTGATGACATCAAGATCTTTAAGTCGGCTGAGTTCTAGATAGGTAATCGTCCAGACAGTCTGCTTAAAGACTGTGACGTAGGCAAAGAAGTAGCTGGCTGCGACAGTCATAATAAGACCTAAAATACTTCCGATGCTATAACTGACAGCAGGTGATAAGAATTTGGTGAGCAGAAGACCTGTTCCGATAACGATACCAGGAACAAGTAAGATCATTACAATATTAATAATGATACGTAGGCTGATAACAAAGAGAAGAATCAGTAAGAAGACGACGTGTCCGAGGTGGCTAATGATCAGCTTCATACTTTTTCCGATAGCAGCAAATGGCCCAAGCTTGTGAATAACAATGGCCTCTTCGGCAAATGCTGCAAAAAATTGTAGGATATTACTCAGCACCCAGAAGAGTCCGAGCAGTCCAAGAGGTAGTAGCAGGAAGTCTCCACCTGGACCGTAGCGAATCATGAGTGAACCAATAGTAATTACTGTAGAGATACCTCCTAATACAAAGAGTTCGTGCACAATAAAGATTGGTACACAGTTATAGAGTGCCAAGATCAGTCCGCCTTTAACTTCTTGTTTGGTGTGAGATTTTGCAGCGAGTCCGATAATTGCACCTTTCGCAAAGTGTGGGAAGACAAGCTCTATAGCTACCATCGAAAATATAATAATAATTAATGTCCACGCAGCCGCTTCTGGCATTATTTCTAGCAGAAGCTCTTCCATAGCAAAGAAGCTAATTGTTTCTCCTTTGATTACGTACAAGTAGAAGAACCATGACTGATAGACCAAGAGTTTAATGTTGAGTAATGTTTCGAGTAATGCAGAAGAGAATCCCCAGCGGCGAAGCTGCTTTTCTTTCTTGGTCATGGCCCATGCCTTGGCGATAATTTCGCGGGGGGTCATTATGGATTTAGGAAATAGGGGGAATAAAAGAAATAGGGGCAATAAAGGATCCCATATTTCCCTTATTAATCTTATTGCCCCTATTTCCATTCCAAGAGGTGGATGTATTTTTCATAAGATTTTTTACAAGATCCTGCAACGGAGTATATCGGTAGTCTTTTCCAAGGAGTATTGTAGCACGTTCTCGTTGCTGTGTGGGTAAATCTAGAGGAGCAGGATTTGCCTCTATTCCGAGCATAGTGCTAAAAAAATCAACTACAGCATCTGGCTCTGGCGGGGCAACAATCATTGAAGATTCTCGTTTTTCCGTATCCCCATTTTCCACTGTTACGACGGTAAATCCAAAGCGTATCAGTTCTGTTGCAAGTTTTCTGGCAGACCCAGGAGCGGCCCCTGCATTGAGAATGGAAACGTTTGGTTTTTCGAGGTAGATAGTACGGTTACGGAAGATAAGTTCTGCAAAAGATTTCGGCTGCTTCCAGGTAACAGGGAACTCAGGGATCGAAACAGGAAGCAATACAGATGCTCCCTCGAAGAGGTTGCGTGGAGGTGTGTACATCATGCCGCCTGGCTCGATAATATAATCGTAGAGTGCATTACGGTCGTTTAATTGCATGCTTATGATATTCCCTTTATTAATTTTTTGACCGAGTTCTGCAGCTCCTATGAGTTCGCGAAGTGTCATCGTCGACTCGACGTTTTCACTCATGATTTTCATAAATGATGTAATAGCTGCAGGGTCACTGAGGACACCTTCTTCTTTTGCTGTATGTGCCATGGCACCGAGAAGCTGTTGTTGACGGGCAGAGCGTCCGAAGTCGCTAGAGGTGTGACGGCTGCGTGCGTACTTCAGCGCAGTGGCGCCATCGAGATGTCGCGGACCTGCACGAATAATAAATGGTTCGAATCCGAAGGTCTCATTTGGATATTCGTAATCCTCTATATCGTAAGGTACATCAATATCCAAACCTCCCAATACATCAATGGCTCGTGTGAAAGCGATAAAGTCTACTTTGATGGTGTGGTGAATTTCTATTTCTAGCTTGCTGCTGATTTCTTCTGCCAGATATTCCAATGCTTCTTTAGAAGCGATTTCTGGTTCGACTCCTTTTTGGAAAATCAGGTAACTGCGGAAGTCGCGGTACATTGTGTTTAACTTTCCTTTGCCCATTTTTTCTGTATTAAGGAAGTATGTATCGCGGGGGAGTGAAAGTAGAACTACACTTTGTGTACTTGGGTCGATACTCGCAATCATGATGGTATCGGTGAGGTTTTTTCCATCGTGATCTGCATCACCTTGTCCCATCAGTAGAAAGTTGGTGTGTCCATGTTCATCTTTCGGTAAATTTACTCCAGCAATATTGATAATGTTCCGCACTCCAAGGCTGCGCACAGACATCATTGCTTTCCCAATGCCTGCAAGAAGCAGGAGTGCGATAAATACTGCAATTAAAATAGTGAGTGTACGTTTGAGGATACCGAGACGGTGCTCTTTTTTCTGTGAACGTGTGTGTAATTTTTTCCATTGATGATACACACCCATTACTGGCTGAGCGACAGTAAGTAGTACTGCAGCACGACCGGCCCAGAGTTGTTTCTTGCTCGGTTTGTCACGAAGTTTACGGACACTAAAAGACATGGACGTAGCTTACCGTACAGCAACTATTCATCATAGTGTTTTTTCGTACACCTTGTATGGTGTACGGGCGTATCTTTAGAGGATAGTGGATAATGTCATAGTATTGGTAATGGCTTCCATTGTTTTTCTCCAAGTAGATTCCGAAGATACAGATTGTGTAGCTCAGGAGTTTCCTGAAGCGACGATTAAAGAGACGCACCATATGATAGATGCGGATGCATTTGCCAAGATGAAAGATGGTGTATGCCTAGTGAATACTGCTCGCGGAGAACTGATTGATTCTGATGCACTGCTCGATGCACTCAATTCTGGCAAAGTGAAGCATGCACTATTGGACGTACTGGAACATGAGCACAACTTTGAAGAGAATAAAGCGTTGATTACCCATAAAAGTGTGATCTCTACTCCGCACATCGCATTTTATGCAGAAGAGAGTATGCGCAATATGTATGAGGATGCATTTGTATCTATTCACGAATATTTGCGTGGTGACAAACCAGAACATACGGTGAAGCCACCAACAGTGATTTACGAATTACCAGGCATTAGAAGAGGATAGTAGCTGTGTGACTCTGTTACGCAGACTCCGCCAAACGCGGAGAAAATCATCATAAAACCACATAGAGAATCCCGAGTACTATCGGTTGGTGGATCATGTAAATTAGCAGGGCGTGTTTTCCGGGAAACACAGCATACTGCAGCGCGGGCATCCCTGCCCGCATTGTCATGTATCGAAGATTATTTCTGATATACAGGTAATGTCCGAGGCCTGCACCAATGAGCATGAGTCCAAACCAGGGGAGGAGAGGGTAGTAGTCGAGAGTAGGGCGATCGAAAAGTGGATAGTGGATAGTGGATAGTGGATAAAGAATTACCATGAGGCCGAGTATGATATTCCACTCTCTAATTTTCTTGAGCAGAATCAGCAAAAGCATTCCTACTCCGATGCAATGCAGGATTCCAAAGTAGATAAATGTACTGGAGTCATAGGCGTAGGTAACAACAGAAATCAGAAATGCACATGCAATAACTACCAATGCACGTTTCAGTGGTCTACTAGAAAAGTTTGTAGAAACCCCTGCGAGTATCAAAAAGAGCGATGCAGTCAGTATTCGTAATACCTGCCACTGCGTCCCCCAGATATCTATCTGCCAATCGTAAAAAGCCCACAAATCAAATGCAGCATGAAAGATAACCATCAAGACAATAGCGAGTGACCGCAGAAGGTCTATTTCGATGATGCGTTCTTTGGCCATAGCATGATTGTACTCACAATAAGCAAGAACATCACGATGACCCG
Organism: bacterium; assembly: GCA_027592135.1. GTDB lineage: Bacteria > Patescibacteriota > Gracilibacteria > Peribacterales > Peribacteraceae > UBA2170. Next base: position 46,573 of record JAQCIJ010000003.1, read on the forward strand.
TAGAAGAGGCAGGAACGGTGCGAGGAATGTCAGGCTAAGACTGATACCAAAGAGAGAGATAGGTATCAGCAGGCAGGCAGGACAGAGCAGTGTGACGATACCCAGACTTCCTGCAATAGTAGATGCACGCTTAGCGCCAACAGGACATGTACCTTGTTTTAGACGAAAGAACACGAGGCCTGCATCAAAGGAAAGTAGTGCAACGAGTACGCAAGTGTAGAGTAGTTCAAATTGTGTCGGGCTAGGCCGAGAGAGACGCGGTAGCATGTCACCAAAGTATCCAAGTTCCCAGGCAAAAAACGCACTAAGAGATAGCGCGCATAGTAGTAATGGGCTCCAGAAGTGTTTGGAATGTAGAAATGTCATACATCTATGATGCCTCGTTAAGACAGAATGGACAACCATTGCATTCACTCATGCTGCACGCCTCAGAATTGGTACATCCAATTTTCGTACATTGATCTTCTACAGGGCAGAAATAGTTATTTATAGAAGCGAGCTCGCCGTTTTTATTCAGGTATACCGTGTAGCCAATTGTCATGACGGCAATGGCTAAAACAACACTAAACCACGGTGACTGGAGCGCTTTGTTCATCTCTACCATTTTAGCAGAATACTCCTCTTCTTACAATGAAGCTCAAAAGGAAAAGAAGCTAAGGATTTACTCTTTAGCTTCTTTGTACTCCTTAACTTCTTCATCTTCTTTACTTAAGGGTAACGGTTGCACCGGCAGCCTCAAGGGTTGCTTTCATTGTAGCTGCATCGTCTTTTGGAACACCTTCCTTAATTACTTTCGGTGCACCATCAACTGCTGCTTTTGCTTCTCCAAGAGGGAGTCCTGTGATCTCACGAACCGCTTTAATAACAGCGATTTTCTGACCACCGGCTTCTGTGAGCTCTACGTCGTAGCTGTTCTTTTCTTCAGCACCGCCTGCGTCTCCGCCAGCTGGTGCCCCTGCTGCCACTGCGACTGGTGCAGCTGCAGAAATGCCGTACTCTTCCTCCATGAACTTTACGACGTTGTTTAGTTGTACAACGTTAAGCTTCTCGACTGCGTCGATAACTGCTTTCTCCTCTTTGGAGAGTTCTCTTGTTGCTGTTGTGTCATCAGCCATGATGGATTAGGGGAAAAAAATAAATCAAAATTAGGATGCTGTATCTTCTGACTCAGCAGGTGCTTCATCAGTTTTTGGTTCTTCAGTTAGTGGGGTCTCTTCTTGAGAGGATTCAGAAGTCTCTGTTACCTCTGCACTTTCTTTTTTAGCTTCCTCTTTTACAAATCCTCCTTTCTCTGCCATCTGATCTAGTGCACGTGCAAATCCTCCAAGTGGAGAAGTACAGATGCTTGCGAAGCTGACCAGTGGTGCGTTAAGCAATCCAACAAACATACCAAGAAGTTGTTCGCGTCCTGGCATCTGTGCAAGTTCCATAGATTCATCAGCGCTCAGAAGTTTTCCATCGTATACACCTCCTACAAGTTTCACTTTGTTGTTTTGCTTACTAAACTTGAAAGCGGTCTGCGCACCAGAGAGAGGATCTTCATAACTCATAATACATGCGATAGGACCATCAATATCCTTTGGAGTGATATCTGGCAAACCTGCTTCTTTAAATGCTAGCTTGATGAGTGTCTTTTTCATTACCTTCATCTCTGATCCATTTTCACGCAGTTGATTACGTAAATCACTAACATCACTAACAGTTAATCCAATGAAGTGGCCAAACATTACAGACTTCGTATCTTTGAGTTTTGTCGTAAGCTCTTTAATTTGTGCGGTCTTTTGATCTTTAGTGAGTGCCATAATTAGGGAATAGGGAGTTTGGAGTAGGGAAGGAGAGTTTAAAAAAAGTCTCCTGGGATGACCGGGAGACCAGCGAGGTAGACGACACGACTCAGCAAGCTAAAAGCCGACTGAACGATGCTGTATACCTCGGAGGGTCTAATTTGGGGCCATCAGCCTTGCGCCCTCGGTCTTCGGTCTTTACGGGATTTTATAGTATGCTTTTGTTTTAGCAAGTAAATACAGCTATATTTTATGCACTATGAAAGTTCTTTTACAAAAAGTGACTACAGCATCGGTAACTGTCGATTCTGAACTTGTCGGTCAGATTGGTGTTGGATATCTCCTCTTTATTGGTATTGTCCGAGGGGATACATCTGCTCAGGCAGAGCTTATTGCAGAGAAGATTGTCAAAATACGCCTATTTGATGGTCCTGATGGAAAGATCAACGATACATCTATACTGGATGCTGAAGGATCAATCTTAGTAATTTCACAGTTCACACTGGCTGGGAGGCTCGAAAAGGGGAATAGGCCAGACTATAGCCAGGCTGCTCTTCCAGAAGATGCAAAAGTACTCTATGAATATTTCATACGAAAATTAGAACAATTAGGTGTCGAGAAGGTGGAAAGTGGGGAATTTGGAGCATATATGGAGGTTTCGTTAGTAAATGATGGGCCGGTGACATTGATAGTAGAGAAATAGGGGAGATAAGAGGAATAAGGGAAATAAGGGAAATAAGGGAAATATCTGAAACCTCTGTATTTAATAGTCAGCCTGCATAAATATTGCTAGTATTCAAGTTCAATGGCAAACGTCGTGAGTATTCAGTTGGCCCCAGTTCTCGATCGACTTGGTGAGTCTGGTGCATCGTATGATATCAAGAGGCTAGAGCTTGCATTTTCTACTGCTCAGTCTGCTTATGGTGATAGTGTTCACTGGACAGGTAAAACTGTTTTAGATCACACGCTTGGTATCCTTGAGGAAATTTCTCCATTTGAACCCGATGAAGATACGGTGGTGGCATGTTTGCTGCATCACGTTCTCGAGCAAAAGGCGATGACACTTGTAGAGCTTGAAGAGCAATTTGGTCCAAAGGTCCGATCTCTTGTTTCGGGAATTCATTTACTTTCGCATATCACACTCGAAGGTCGTCGCAGATCTATAGAAGATCTGCGTATTATGCTCCTTTCTGTTTCGGATGATATTCGTGTACTTCTTGTGATCTTCTGTGATCGTTCGCGCTGTTTTACATCTATAAAAACAATTGAACCCGCTCGTGCAAAGCGTCTTGCACAAGACGTATTACAACTCTTTGCACCAGTTGCTGCGCGTCTTGGTATTTACAGTCTTAAGCACAGTCTTGAGAGTGAGGCTTTTCCGGTGCTCTATACATATGATTACGATCGTATTACCGAGCAACTGGAGCGCGTGTATCGAGAACGGCCAAATTTTTTACAACAATCACGAGATATATTGAAGAAGTTTCTTGCTGACCAAGGAATAGAAGCTGAAGTGGATTCACGTGAGAAGTATGCGTACAGTATTTTTCAGAAGATGCGCCGCAAGTCACTAACAAACATAGAGGATATTTACGATCTCTTTGCCTTGCGTGTCATTGTTAAGAATGAAGAGGATTGTTATCGCGTCCTTGGTTTATTGCATAGACTTGGGAGGCCTTTGGCGAATAGATTTAAAGATTATATTGCATTCCCAAAGCCAAACGGATATCAGAGTTTACACACTACGCTAGCAGGATTTGCAGACCTCCCAGAAAACTGTTATATGGAGGTGCAGATTCGTACTGCCAAAATGCATCGTCAAGCGCTATTTGGTGTGGCTGCTCACTGGAGTTATAAAGAAAATGGTGCTACTGCAAGAGCCATAGAAAATGTGCAGCTGCATTCAATGCTTCTCAGCCAAGAGTCTGTTGATGGTGAAGGTGAAGATAGAGAAACCCAATCATTTGCGGATCATATTTTCGTTCTTACTCCTCGTGGAGATGTAGTAGAGTTGCCCGAAGGGGCTACACCTCTCGACTTTGCATTCCAGGTACATACAGATTTGGGTCTTTCGTTTCGTGGTGCCAATGTAAATGGATCTATTGTTTCTATGGATTACCAGTTGGAAAACGGAGACGTAATCGAGATTCAAAAATACTCTTCTCCGAAACCCTCTACACAATGGATGCAAAATCTTCGTATGGCGAGTAGCCGTAGTAAGCTTCGAAGGTACTTGTATGCACAAGAGCGTCCACATCTTATATCTGTTGGAAAAGAGTTACTCGCTGCAGAGTTTAAGAAGAGGGGTATATCGCCACTGACCACAGACTTATCTATATTACGATTGTGTGATGGTGAGACACTGAGTCTTTCAAAGCGAGAGGATGTACTTATGAAGATCGGCCAAGGATCAGAACGAGCAGCTTCCCTGATTCCACGCCTCGGACTTCTTACCGAAGAGCAAAGGGCAGTAGATGAAAATGAAAAACAGCCAGAAGAAAAGACAGATCGACTCCAGAGAAATGATTCATTGATCGCTATTGAAGGAGGATTGTCTATGCCCCTTAGGTATGCTAAATGCTGCTCTCCTCAAGACTGGCCTCATGAGCATATTGCAGGAAACATCAATCGTTTTGGTGAAGTGATGGTACACAGGTCTCCTTGTCGTATGTACACAAACACCAATCCTGATAGACGGATTGCAGTTTCTTGGAAATAGAGACGTGGCCAGTGGCACGTCGTTACTCCAGCATTCCTGCGAGCGCTTTTTCAACCTTTTTTTGCCACTTAAGCTGCTCGTATGCTTGAGCACCTTTTTGATATGCAGACTCTACTTCTCTGCGTTGATCAGGAGTTGCTTGCCCTAAGAATCCTTCGACAATTTGATCCATTTCCTCATCAGTAATATCGATATTCTTCTCTTCGACAAGTTGCTGCATCCCAAGGCGTAGTGTAAGACGTTGACTTGCTTGTTTTTTCATATCAGCGACAACTTCTTCTGGCTTTTTTCCGGAAGCTTGCATCCATTGCTCCATGTTCATTCCTTGCGTTGATAGCTGTTGCTCGAATTCGCCAACCATTTGTCGTGTCTCTTCATCAATCAATTCTTCTGCAAGATCTACTTTAGTACATTTTGTCAGTTCATCCATAAGGACACGTTCGCGACGATTGTTCTCGAAAGACATCTCTTGCTGAACCATAGATTCTCGCATTTGTGTTTTAAAGTGTTCTACAGAGTCTGACTGTAGTTCTTTTTTTGCAAATTCATCGGTAAGTTCTGGTGTACTGACCTCTTCGATTTTTACGACAGTGACATGGAACGTTACAGGCTTGTTTTGTAACTGCTCTGCGTGATATTTCTCGGGGAAGGTAAGGGTGAACGCTTTCTCTTCACCTTTCTTTGTTCCTTTTAGGTTATCTTCGAACCCAGGGATCAGTACTTTTGATCCAATTTCTACCTCGTGTCCTTCTGTACGGATACCGTCGATTTCTTTCTTGTCTTCATCTGTTCCGTAGAAGTTCATGGTAATACGGTCTCCTGCTTTTGCTTCGCGATCTACTTCTGTCATCACTTTGTGCTTGTCTAACATGAAGTCGATCATCTTTTGAAATTCTTTATCGTCAACTTCTGGCTTTTTCTTTTCGATCTTGATTTTATCAACACCCTTTAGGGTAATGGTTGGCTTTTCGATGAAGATGATTTTTAGTGTGAGTGGTTCACGGCTAATAGCTTCTATTCTTGGGTGAATAATAGGTTTGATGTCGTGATCGGTGATCAGCTTTTCAAACGTAGGAGGTAAGATGTGGTGAACAGTTGCCTCAAATAACTTTTGAGGGTCGATCTTCTTTTTTGCCTGATCCATAGGAACGTTTCCTTTTCGAAACCCTGGTAGCTCTATATCACGACTGAGTTCGTGCAGAGCTTTTTCCTCTGCAGGAGTGATTTGCGCTTCGGTGAACGTAACGGTACATTCGATGCGTCCACCTTTCAATTTTTTGATATCAGGAGTGTTAGACATGGTGAAGAGGGGTTAATTTTTCTTCTTCCAGTACACCAAGAGAGGAGTCGCGAGGAAGAGGGAAGAGTAGGTACCAATACTGGCACCAACGATGAGTGTAAGGACGAACCATCGTACACTCTCGGATCCAAGAATAAAGAGACACGAAAGCATGATCAGTGTAGACACAGAAGTATTTACTGAACGCATAATACTCTGGCTAAGACTCCTATCTGCTACTGATGAAAACGCTTCTTTGCGACCCTGTTCTTGGAGATTATCTCGAATACGGTCGAAGATCACGATGGTGTCGTTAACGGAGTACCCAATAATTGTGAGGAGTGCAGTAATAAAGAGCGTATCAAACTCAAATGAGGTTACCTGGCTGATCAGAATAAAGATTCCTACAGTAATAAGAACGTCATGAATCAGGGTGACAACAGCGATAATTCCAAATCTCCACGGAGAAAGCTTTCGAGGAACTTTACGGAAGGCAAAAGCGACGTAGAGAACAATGGCGATAGCAGCGATTCCGAGTGCCCAGAATGATCGTTTCTTTAGTGACGCACCCACAGTCGGCCCGATAGTCGTAAATTGGAGCTCTCGGATGTTGCCGAGCTCTTTTCCAAGATGCTGCTGCAATGCAATGTGCTCTGGGTTGCTGATATCACGCATACGCATAAGTACAGTACTGTCTTTTGTAAGAGAAAGGGCTACGTTTCCTAGCGGAGTCTCACTTTCAAATGCTGCTAGAGCGTCTTCTACAGTTATCTTCTCTGTTCCTGCTGGAAGACTAATTTCCATCATTGTTCCTCCAGTGAAATCAATACTCAGTTTTGGTCCTGGTACAAACAAAACAGCTACGCTTGTAACCATAAGTGCTGTAGACAGTCCTAGGAAGAATTTTGCTGGCTTGAGAAGTGACATGAGAGTTACGAGTTACGAGTTACGAGAAAAATTCTGATTCAGTATCTAGTTATTCTCCAAGGATTTCCAGTAGTTGGAGGGGATTTTTAGAGGTTTTTAGAGAGACCTTTCGTATGGTTCCTTCGTGCTTTGAGGTGACAGTAAGCGTTCCTGTGCCAAATCTGCTATGAATATCTTTTTGTGTGATCGCGAGATAGGGAAGGATTTCGTCGATCTTTGAGAGATCTATTACTATTTTTGTAGAGTAGAGCACTTCTTCTATCCTCTGATGAGCAATAGCATGGGTAATTGCTGCCGCAGTAGAGCTCAGAAGATACGCACTCCCCCTCGTTGCAGTGACAAGGCCTCTTTTTCTCCCCGAAAGCATGGTACTGCGAATGAGCCAACCATTTGTGGTGTATTGGTTTCGCTCTAGCATAGTGTCGTCATGTCGAATATCAATAGAGCTAAACCGTTTGTCGAGAATACGTTTTGTAATTGTCGATGAAGGCAGAGAGCTTTCGTACGCTGTATGCACTCTATCAAGTATGGTTTGTAGTTGGATAGTGTCATCCATCGATCCATCAATTAGGACATTAAGTAGAGATCCTGAACTATCAATTTGGATAGTGGAAGGTTGCTCCAGTAATGGAAGAAGGTCGTAACGAAAGCTTACGCGCTCTCCAAGTGTGGTGAGTGTTGTAGCCAGCACTCCTTCGAGAATTACTGCATCGTCTTCCGGTAGATTGTTCATTAGTGTATAAAAAGACCCCGCGAAGTTCCTTCCTGAAGCTCTTAGAAAAGCATCAGGCATGTTTGGAATTCTCATTGGGGTATTGGCAAACCCCGATCGATCTTGTGTGTGTGCGATATGTATTGCGTCACCATCGTACGTGACTGCAATGGCATTGCTGTCTTCTACAAGTAGCGCTTTACTTATGCGAGAAAGTATATTTACACTTTGCCGTAGAGAAGAAGAGGGGAGGTATGTCCATGGTGTACCGTACCCCTGCTCTATCGCAAGCTTTCTAAATGTCGTATCAGTGTTCAGGGAGTCTTGTTGATGATGCACTTGTTGCAGCACTTCTGGGCTGCTTGCATTGAGAGCATACGGGCTCGTCGGATCTGCAGAGAATATCACAGCATCGAAACTTTCGAAGATCGCTATTGCTTGAGTATCTGTGGGTATCTGCTCTTCGATAAATGGGAATTGCCTGAGGGAATGCTCTGTTGGATGAAAGATAACCGCATGCACTCCCTCTTTTGGTAGGAAGTCAGCAGGGCCTTTTCCGAGTAAATTTACGTTCCATATAGCGCCAAAAAGACCCGCCACTATGAGGGCACTTGCAACCATTGCTGCAACAATCAAAATAGCTGTACGAAGCGAATGATTCATAGAATCAGCATAGCGTATTGCTAGGCCTCTGCTGAGGGGAGTGAATAATAAATGTATTCATAACATCATCTTGTCGTACGTCCATTTCAATTGATTGCAGGTTTCGCTTATGCCACGTACAATAATCTGATTTGCTTCAAAAGGCGAATCAGACACAAAAACAGATCATTTACAACACACCAATACAAACAGAAACAAGGCCCCGGGAGGGCACTGCGCATGGACAACCGTGCTCACTGCCCTCTCTGCTCTGTGATGTCGTCTTATAGATGAGAGGTTGCTCTATAAGATGCTTCCCCTAATTCTCTATGGTTCCCTTAGCTCACGCTTTGTCTTGGAGTCTGTTCCGGAGGACTCGTCGGGTAGCGAGTATAAACGAGATACCGTAACAAGGCAGGAGTTCGAGATTACCTCATCTCACTATATCTTTCTTAGGCTCGTGACTCCCTTCACTTAGAATAGTTACAGATAGCTACCGAAAGATTCAATGCAAAGAAGGCCAGAGTGTATAAGTTCTGGTCTTTTTTGTTTTATATACATGCGGGTGGGAACACCTGCGCTGCGAGAAAAAATATTTTTTACAACGCCAACAATTTCTCCTTCACCCCTGGAAGCGAGGGATTCATCTCGAGTGCTTTTTGCCATGCTGCTTTTGCTTCGGATGTTTTTTCGAGTTGGGCAGCGATTGTTCCGAGCAGTTCAAAACTGCGTGCGTTGTCTGGCCATTTTTCTGTAGCAAGTTTTGCTTTAGCGAGGGCTGCTTCTGCTTGTCCAAGTGCAGCTGCTGCGGTCACATACCCCTGGAAGCTTTCGAAGGTCGCATCTGGGTCATTGGTTAATGCATCGTATTGATCGAGTGCGAGTCCTGCGTTGCCAATTTCTAATGCATAGCGTGCTATAAGTCTGCGCACTTCACCTTGTGGAGCAAAACCGTTTGTCAGTGCATATTCGAAGAATGTAATAGCATTTTGATATTCATGTAGAGCTGCGTACGACCTTGCAAGGAAGTATTGAATCTCTGGCTTTTGTGGATCGAGGGAATACGCCTGCTCGAGAGATGCAAGTGCTTGCTCTGGCCTCTCAGATGTAAGTTCGCAGTATCCTTGTACTACCCAGGCGTCACGATAGTCTTCTTTAGAAGATGTGACCTGAATAAGAAGTGGGAGAGCCAATTCACATTCTTGTACTTGGGCTAATGCACGGGAGAGCAGAGTGATCAGATGAATATCTGTACCACTAGGGAACAGGGCAAATTCATCATAGGCTGCCTGGAGTGTTCGGGCATAACTTCGCAGAACTGGATCCCATCCATTAGTGGTAAGAGCGATTTCCTGCATTGCTCGATCGTGACTTCCTTGGATAAGAGCGAGCAGCGCAAGCCCGTAGTGTTTTTGTGGAGAATCTTCTGCACTATCTAACACCTTTTTTGCTTCGACTAATTCTCCAGATCGCAGTTGAATAATCACTTCAATAAGTAGTATATCTTCTGGTCTGGCTCCTGCACTTTTCATCTGTTTTACTGTAGAACGAATTCCTTTGATGTCTCTCCGTTGCAGTTGTGCCTTCGCAAGTTTACGCAGTGCCACTAAGCCACCTTCACTTTTTACAGCTTTTTGATATTGTTCCTCGGCCTCCGACCATTCTCCACGCAGAGCAAATATATCTCCTTGTCGTAAGTGCAGTAACGAAGCATCTCCATGATCCATAGGAATAGTATTTATTATAGGGATAGGTGCACCCAGTAGATCTGTATCCACAAATTGTTGCCCTCCAAGCTGCAGAGTGGACTGTGTTATCTGCCACCAGAGGAATGCTATCAAGAGACCAGCACACATTGCTGCTAGTAGTATTGGTGCGATGATTCGGGGAGGAATTTTTATGGCAGTTAGGGGTTAGTCATTTGGGTCAACTGCTGGACTCAACTCTCCATCTTCACTTGATGCAGCTCCTACAGTTGCCATAGCTGCTGCATCTGCAACATGTTTGGGGATCACTGCTTCTATAGCTGCCCACGTTGCTTCTATGTTTTCTGGTAAAAGCATAGTGATTTGGTCACCAACTTCTGCACGGTAGAATGTTACGGATGCAAGAAGAACTCGGTAGACTTTTCCTCCTGCAAGGATTTTGTACTGTCCATCTTCTTGGATAAGTACACCTAGTGCAGTTTTTCTATTAATTGGTGAAATTTGCTTGTAGACGAACTTTCCTTCATCGGTAATGGTAAGTTTCATTCCATCTCCTTCTACCAGCTTACTTTTCGAAGCGTAGTTGGCAGGGATAGGATATCCTTGCCCTTCGCCATCAATCATATTTTGCCCATCAAAGATTCCTTCAACGACTTTACCCTCTGTACTTATTGATGGAGACCTAGATTCTGCACTTGCACGAACTGTAAAACGCTCTTTGTCAGTGTCAATAATGCCAGTCAAATCTCGCATCAACGCATTTGCTGTCTTAAGAGAGGAGGAAGCGCTATTTATGAGATCTTGTATTTGGAGGAGTTTATCATCTGACATCATATTATAGGGGAACAGAAGTGACATGGAGATCTGTTGTTTCTAGCCGTGATCTGATCTCGATGTCTGTTAGCAGTGCAGATTGTGCCCCGATGGCTCCCACTACACTTGCGGCATTTATACTACCTGTTTTTAGGGCATCTTGCAATGAAAGACCCTCTAGCAGCCCCCATGTCATACCTGTTCCAAATGCATCTCCTGCCCCTGTGGTATCTACAATCTCAATTCCAGAAACCACTGGACATCTGTAGATTGTATTGCCATCACTGGCAGCTACCCCTCTTCTTCCATTAGTAATAGCGACATTTGCTACTCCTGCAGCCAATAACTTCTTGATCGCAGATTCGATATCGGTGGTTTTGGTAAATGTTAAAGCCTCTTCTTTGTTGAGAAGAAGTAGATCGGTATGCGCTAGAAGTTCACTGTTATTCTTTGGCTCTAGGCCAGCATCTATTTGGCATCCCCCTGGATTCCAGGTGAGCTTTGGGCCTCCGTTTACGGCCAGCATTTCTACGATATCATCTTGGATCTCGCAGCTGTCTTCTTGGATGTGATTTAAATAGACCCAGTCGACATCGGAGAGCTTTTTTTTATCAAACGTACTATCTTGTAAATGAGAGTTTGTACCGGCTTCATACAAAATTACACGCTCTCCACTAGAGCCTGAGAGAATAATAGAGAAGCTACTCACTTCATCTTCGACAACCGTAACGCAGCTGGTATCCACTCCTTCTGCTTGTAGTGTCTGCATCAGTTTCTCTCCCCACTGATCTGAACTGACAATACCTTCGAAGCATGCAGTACATCCAAGTCTAGAGAAGCCTACTGAGGTATTACTTGCTCCGCCTCCACAGGTTTCTATGAGCTGGTCTACACGAATCTTTGCCCCTAGTGGAAGTGCAAACGATGCAGTCTCTTTGCATTCATGGACGGTGTCCTTTGGCAATCGAACAAAAAGATCGTAGGTTGCCCCACCGATGGATAACGTTTTCTTTCCCATAACATTATTGATGATACCGTGATTCCATTGCCTGAAGAAAGGCTACGGTCATTTGGTTGTCTTTACGACGACGAAGGTATAGGTGATAGAGAGCTCCGCTCACTCCCAGAATGCTCCAAAGCATCCACATGGGAATTCCTTCATCAGAGAGAGGCATTTCTTTTATAGGCCTAGGTGTAGGCGGCGCGCTTCCCCGAAGGTCAAACGGTACAGGGTCGGATGTACCTGCCGTAAATCCTGCTCCAATTGGTGTGCCTTGTCCCAAAGCCGCAAGGTCTTCTAGTGCCTCACCGGTAGTCGTAATAGGGGTAAGCTTGAGGTAGTACGTAATACCATTCATAAGATCACGAAGGGTAAAAGCTCGTAGTTCTCCATTAAGTGTTTTCTTCTCTACCATGTCTTCTTTACTTGGATCACCAAGTGCTTCGATTTCTGTACTATATTCTAGGATGAAGTTCGCAAGAGGGATTTCTTGCTGCAAAGAAGTCCACTCAACAAAGAGGGAACCGTCACCTGGGGTAACTTCGAGTTGTACACCGAGCACTGTTGCATCAGCAATATCACTCTTCTCATCACTTTCTCGTGGGCCTTCTAATGCAGTGACTCCAAAGTAGTATGTTGTTCCAGGGCGCAATCCTGCAACGGTAGCTGCTGCTGTAGGTCTATCAGTATCGAGAGTGTAGATAAACTCGTCAGGCGCTGTCCCTACATAGATACGGTATGCATCAATCGTATCATCAGTGATGGGATCCCAGCTGAGAGCAATTGCATTGATTTGTCCTTCCGCTACTACACTTTGGACTTGTGGAAGTCCTCGTAACTCTACCGGTAATGACTTCTTCTGTTCTGATGCATTTCCCTGGGCATCTGCAGCGTTTACGATAGCATCGTACGACCCTGCTTCTGGAGTAAAGAGCAGTACTTGATACTTACCAGAGGTTTTGTCCGAGCTTGTCATTGTAAAAGTCTCTCCGTTAAATGTCATAGTGATATCTTCAAGACCTGGCTCGGATTGAACAATCGCAAGAACATCAGTTTCTTCTAATGGGTTTTCTGGAGTAAAGGTGATGCTGATAATTTCTGGTGGGGTGATATCAATAGAGAAGGCAACTTCATCAATATTTGTATTGGCGTCTTTGTCCTCTACAGAGATGACGTGATCGACTTTTGTAGGATCGAGTGTAATAGGAATCGAGAAGTTTCCTTCGCGGTCGGTCTCTCCTTCGAAATCTTTTTTACCACCGCGAATGATAATGTTAACAAATGATGGACCCCTTCCTTCTATGAGTACTTCGGTTTCTGCAAAGAGATCATTTTCTCTCGGAGCATCAATCGTAATTTTTTGGGCTGCTTGCTGCACAACTTCTTTTTGTATTACATCTACAGTAAGGCTTCCTAGTGCAAGAGAAAGGTCTGCAGGGATTTCATCTGGACTGTCTGTAAGCACCATCTGTTGTCGACCTTTTTCCGCAAACTTCAGTCCAAGAGTAAACATTTTACTTCCCTCGTCTTCGAATATAAATTCGTATACACCAAAAGCGGGGAGTGTTGCGTTTGAATCTGTTGTTGCAAGATACACGTAGCCAGAAAAATCGAGATACCGGTTTCCGTATTGATCGTATGCAGTAAGCATCATACTTTCTGCTTTCTGTTGTTCCATATCAATAACCGTAATCAGTCTTCCATCTGGACCTATTTCTTCACGTGGAGTTTTTCCAACTACTTCAATTTCTATGTGGTCGAATCGTGGTGGGTCTCCTGCAGCTTGTGCACGGTATTGTGATCCATTATTTAGTATGCTTGCAGCGTAGGGGTTTCCTCGATAGAACTGCTGCTGAGCGATTGGTCCGCCAACTCCTCCACGAAGATCTCCTGCAGCAATCTCTGTTGCGCTGCGTAGGGCCTGTCCGGAGATGAGATCAATTGCTCGTAGAGAAAGTGGACCAGGGGCAGTAGCACGTACAAGGAACTGCTGTTCTCCATAGTCATCTGTTTCTCGAGTAAGTGCTTGAACAAGATCATCTGCTCTACTCGAAACAAGTTCTGCACTGCGACCGGAGAGGGCATTGCCGAATCGATCTGTGAGTACCACTGTTACGGTTATTTCTTCCCCAACGGCTACTGCTGTTTTAGGAGCGTCTACAAAACTTGCGACAAGGTCTACAGTATCTGGATGAACAGTAAGTGTGTCTGTTAATGCTCCGTCTATGATCAGTGTATATTCTCCTGCTACTTGTAGATCATTTCCCGCTACCCATGTGTGAGCAATTCCTTGATCACCTACATTGAGTGTATGTGAGAAGCTTTCTCCGATAGGAGAATGGATTGTCAATTGTGTTTGCGTGTCCGGAGTAAGCTCTTCGATAACAATTTCTGTCGCAATACCTGCAATCGTATCAAGTGCATCAACTGTCGCTGCCTGTACGCCCGTAGGAAGTAGTAGCAAGAGACTCCAAAGAAGTGTGTGTATGTGTTTTTGCATAAATCATAGTATTCTACCATTATTTTTTGTTTTGCTCAATTCTGGAGGTGCTTCTATAAACAATAATCATACTTTTGTCTACTTAGATATTTCCCAGAGCTCATGGCGCGCTTGGTACCTTCGTCACCTTTGTCTATGCTAGAGGCAGTGCAAAAGCGAATGCTCCTCTTAACGGCTAGTATCTTTCTTGTCTCTTGTGGAGGTTCGGGTGACGGAGTTGTTTGTGATCAAAAGTACTGGGATGGCACTGTGGGTACTTGTCTCCCTGATAATTGGGAAATTTTGAACGATGAGACTCTTCGGCAGCGCGGTATCCCAGAGGAGACCATTGCTGCTTTCCAGTCTTCAGAATCCTTTTCTGGACAGTTTCCTACTGTTGCAGTGACGAGAGAGCGACTTGCAAATGTAGTGGAACCCATTCAATACAGTAATGCCAATATGCGATCTGTAGAAGTTTTAGATGGATATGAGCATATTGATACACGAGAAGCATCTATAGATGGGGCAAAGATCAATATGCATGTCTTTACTGGGCAACCTATAGAAGGGGAGCCACGGAGAAGGTTTTACCAGATAAGTACCACTGTAGGAGACATAGGGTACACGGTGACTGCAGTCTCTCCTGTTTCTATCGATAAAGAACTTGAGGAGAGTTTGTTATTGATACTCGAACAGGTCACATTTACAGAGCCTGTAGTAGAAGAGTAAAAATCATAGAGGATAGTGGATAGTGGTACATCAATCTGTTACCATTTCGACCTCAAGGTGCCGTAGCCAAGTGGTAAGGCAGGGGTCTGCAAAACCCCCATTCGCGGGTTCGATTCTCGCCGGCACCTCCAAAGTTGAATTCGAGCTGAATGCAAGCTCGAAGAGCGAAGCATGAAGCCGAAGATACTTTGCCCCTCGAAGCTCTGAGGAACGCAGTGACGAAGAGCGAAGTGGGGCAGACGCAGCGAAGGTTGGCAAGCCAAGTAAAAGCGAAGGTAAGTCCAAAATCATTCGAGAATTCGGCTTTTAGTATATTTTTTGTTTGCAAATAGCATTCAATAGATACAGTAGAGCGCACAAAAGGGCTACAAAAGATGAGAAATGAACAAGTATCAATTCTTGCTTAAGTGAATGGTGATTATGCTAAAGTACTTATATGAGAAAAGTAGTTCCTTGGTTAATTCCTTGGCTAGTATTTATTGCCACTATTGGAGCGTTCATAGTATTTTTAACAACTCACTTTGCTGAGTCGTGGAAGCCTTTACGTGTCTTTGAATTTTTATTTCTCATTCTTGGACCGATTTTTATTGGTTTTGGATTACATCGTTCGTGGAAATTCTCGAGTAGAATGGCATTGTCTTTTGGTATTATCTACTGCCTGATTGGCACTGCTATAACGGTACTGTATTGGTCAATTTCTCGTCATTGGCCAGCATTTTCTTCGGTGCAAGTTACTGTACAAACAGAAGATGGCGTCCCCATACCAGATAGTACCGTTAAAGTGTTTTATGCGTGTGAAATGATGGGAATGGAAAACAACATGTCCTTGTATACTATTGCATCAAAGAAACAGCAAACCGATACACTCGGTATTGCTTCTTTTTCTCCTTATCAAGCACTCCTTCCGATTAGTGGCGCGTATTATTTTCGTACTTCCCGTCCCTGCGGTAAATACATCTTTGTTGGAAAGAATGGATATTGTGCGTATGGATCATGCGCTAAGAAAAATGCAGGATTTGCGTTAATTAATAAGAGTATCGTTCTCAAGGGTGGCGGGTATAACTCATTTTCAGCTGTAAGAGATTACCAAGGGGTTTTTTATTTTGCTCGTATTGATGCAGATTCTCTTCAAATAGATGTAAAATTACATCGAGAATAATTACCCCCAGTAAACCACCGGCTCTGCCGGTGAGACTCCACGGTGTTCTACAATTCCCGCGTTTGCTACTCTTGTAACGGGGAAAGCCCTCTATCGAAGGGGTATTTCTTTACCTCTTTTTTTCTATGTCTAGCACGACTACCTCTCAATCTCACGTGAAGTGGGATTGTATCTATCACATTGTGATCGTACCCAAATACAGAAAGAAACACTTGTATGGCCAAGTACGACAACGCCTCAGAGAAATCATCCGTGAGCTTCTACGACAGAAGAGCATTGAGATGATAGAAGGTGCTGTCAAACCCGACCATGTGCATATGGTACTCCGTATCCCACCACGATTCAGCGTGTCTACAATCGTAGGTTTTCTCAAGGGCAAGAGTGCCATTCGTCTACACAACGAGTTCTCCAAAAAGAAATCTGTGACACAAAAATCCTTCTGGGCTCGTGGTTACTTTGTCCGAACCATAGGAATCGATCAACAAATGGTTGAAGAATATGTTCGAAAGCAAACAGAAGAAGACAAACGTCAGGACAACAACCCTCAGATGGAGTTCAAATGGAATTAACCTCTGAGTCTCTTTAGCAACCCCCTTCTAGGGGGTTTCCCCAAATTACCTGCTCTGCAGGTAGTTATTGATTTTCAAAGAGACGGTTCTTACTAGTTCGATAGACAAGAAGTACCTGCGCTATGGGTCTAAATCTTAGGCTTTAGTCTTTGTACTACCCAAACGTCAAAAGATGCGGAGCGAAGATGAGAAGAAGTCCCAATGCGTACATCAGTATTCCTCCGAAGATCAGCGTGAAGCGTCGGTATTTG
>JAQCIJ010000029.1 GCA_027592135.1 bacterium
TGTCGTTTGATGTGGTATCTACAGTAGGGATTGTACTCTGGTTAATTTTTTCTCCAGCACGAAAGAATGCTGGTGCAGATGGTGGTGCATCATTTTCTGGTTTAGGATCGATAGCAGGTTCTGGTTCATTGAATAGACTTTCTTCTGGCTCTGTATTCGTAACAGTTGGTTCTGGTTCATTGAATAGACTTTCTTCTACTACGGGAGTAGTTCCTTCTACTTCTAGATCGGTAAAGACATCAGAAGGGGAGAGGTATGCGTGCATAACAGTACCCCCGAAGCTCAATGTTAGTAAAGCAAAGGCAAATCCGCTGATGTTTCGAAGCTGCAATAGCATGAGTAATGGTGTTATATTCTTATGTATATTATAACACTTTTATCTAATTTCAGCAACTACCTACATTGTAACTGCTCACTGACTTTGTACTATTTTGGCTAATGGCAAATGAATTTGCCACATTATACACACCTGTTAGCCGGCGGTTTAAACCGCCGGCTAACATTCAGTTCTATGCCGAATTTATTCGGCAATCAAGAATGCTAGTGAGCAGTTATCCTACATTTGTGGCTCTAATTTCTTCTTTCTGGATACAATAAGGCCAAATATTCCAATTGCAACGACAAATCCTCCCACTATATACAGTATATCACTCGATAGCGTAGATTCCGCAGATGCCTGACGCACCTCTGGTCCTTCTAGAAGGACAGGGAGCGCTTGTGTAGGCGCCTGCGGAGCTGCATCCACTTCTTGGGCTGGTGCTTCGAGGTCCGGGAATACCTCTCCTGGAGAGAGGTATGCATGGGCAGTGCCAGCCGAGAAGCTGAGGGCGAAGATAAGAAGCGAGAGAAGTGTTTTCATAAGATTTACGAGTTGTATGAAGTAGATCTTACTACAGTCTCTGGATATTCGATCCAGTGGAATGCTTCATTGGTCGATGCATCTTCATCAAGCCAACGTACATGAGAAGCATTAAAGCCAAAGCCGATATCCAAGTTTGGACCTGCTTGGTCAAAGTTTTGGAGACTTACTTGTAGTACCGATACTCCACCAACACTAGAGGCAATATTTGGATTGACTATATCTGCCTGAAGAACAAACGTGGTATTGGTTCCTGCACCAACTTCACTATCAACAATAGAAGAGCCTATTCCTGCACATCGTACAGAGAATGATCCACTAATGTTTGCTGCGGTAAAGGGTTCTCCACCGAGATAGTGTGCTTGGCAATCCAGTGTTTTGGTTTGGTCTGATTTATTGTAGAGCTTAAAGCTTGATGCCGTAATAGCCACGTTTGTTGCATTTACATTAAAGATGAAGCCATCAAACACAACAGCATTATTTCCATTGTTGGAGTTATTGTGTGCGGCCGCAGTAAATTTAAACTGTCCAATCTCAGACACTCCAGTTGGTACAGATGTCCCGTTTGCATCAGGATTGGCATTGGTAATATATGTTATCTTTGAATGAACAGTGATGTTTCCATTTCCTTCAGGGTAGTTTCCATTTCCCCCTGGAACACTTGTTCCAATAAAGACCTCACCGTTTGCTGTTGAATCGCCATTGTTTTGCACAAGATTATTTGAAGAAGCGCCTCCTCGAGCGTCTATACTAATCAGTCCAATTTCTACAGTTTCGTTACTTGTACCTCCTTCTACATCAGATTTCATACGAGGGCGTACAAGAACATCGATGTCTTGCCCTGCAGGAATCACAAGTTGCCGAGATTGCATATTTGCACAGAACGTATTTCCTCCTCCTCCTGCACATCCATCTACGGTTGCTACGGCAAATGGAGTACTCGTTCCATCGGTGTAGAGCTCCAGATGGTCGATAGAATTGATAACGATACTATTAATCAGACGGATATTGGTTACATCAATATCTTCACCTTCTGCGTGGAATTGTAGTCGCAATACAGTCTCTCCAAGTGCTCCACCAAGGAGTTGGCGGCTGCGTAGTGGAGTAGTGTCCTGTGTTACAAAGAGACTACCTTGATTATCAAAGGTCCATATAATTGCGCTGACTGTACTTACAGCAATCGCACATGCACTGGATGATGCACCTCGGCATTGTTCGTCATCTGTTTCAATGCCGTCTACAGGACTTCCATCATCAAGCTCTTCAATATTGATGTAGTTGTTCAGTCCAATTTCAAAGCGAAGCTGGATTGGGTTACCACTAATACTAGAAGCTACATCTCCATGTACTTCAAAGAATATTGCCTGTTCCTCTGGAAGGACATATCCACCTCCTGCCATATCGTTAAAGGTCACTCTGGCACCATCCGTAGCCACTTCATCTTCTAAGATCGTATCGACACTTCCGTCGCCATCCGTATCTACCCAGAAGGCATAGTTTTGCATATCACGAAGGTCACCTTGCGCCGCTTCGAATTGTGCCTGTGTAATGAGAAGATCTGCTCCATCAGCCATAGCTTCAAAACGCAGCAGAGTAATATCTGTTTGGTTTTCTACGGCGGAGTTTGAAGTGCCAGTTTCCTTTTGTACAATGACAGCAGAGGGTCTGTTAGCAGTTTCTGCCCCAGTAACAGTTACAGATTCACTACAGATATTTCCATTGTTCCCATGACAGATTTGTATCGTATCGCCAACATATAGCTCATCATTAAATTGGCTTTGGTTTGCTTGTGATACTCGATCAGCTCCTACATCACAAATGAAGTAGATACCTTGGTTAAATTTCCTAGCTCCGTTCCCAGAGACCGTATAGATATGTGCACATGTATTAAAATACTTTGAGTATTTCAGCGTAATGTTACCTTCATCAATAGATGCACTAGCAAGTGAAATTACTCCACCACAGTCGCTATCAGCAACACATTCGTCACTTCCAGGACCTTGTACTACTTTACATTGGTTATAGACGGTATTACATTCTGTATGACTATTGCTAGGACCAGGACCAGGACCACCAGGACCAGGACCAGGACCACCAGGACCACCAGCACCACCAGGACCACCAGGACCATTACCACCAGCACCACCAGCACCACCAGCACCACCAGTACCACCAGTACCACCAGTACCACCAGTACCACCAGCAGTACTAGACCCAGAACTAGAAATAGGACCAGCACCAGCACCAGGACCAGGACTACTAGAGGTGCCTCCAGGAAGAACAGGAACAATGCGACTACACGTACTTGGAGATCCGTTACACTGGTAGAATGGCTCTATGTCACATTCATTATTACAACCATTGTTATTAGCTGTATCACCATCATCACAAGCTTCTCCACCAAAGACGACACCGTCTCCACAAATGTTACAGTCATTTACACATGAATGTACGTTTTCGTTGTTTTGACAAATATTATCACCACAGTATTCATTCAAAGAAAGGCCGTTGCCACATTCAACATACAGATCCTTTTCACTCATAGAGTAGTATCGTCTTCCTTCCTTGTAGGTAAGAAGAGTATTGATTGATGCATATTGAGGGTTAACAGCGAGTTCTCCAGGAGAGATCCAGAAGTCACCACTAAATGGAGGCTCAGTTCCTGTGAACTCATAGACCCACGCACGAACAGAACCTAAATCATGTACTCCTACACCTACTGCTCCTCCTGCAGTACAGGTAAAGAAGTTATGTGCATCTTTTGGGAGTGTAACTCCACTTGCTGTTTCTGCAGCCGTAAAGTCGTTAATCGGAATATCACCTGCAGACACTTGTCCACTAAGAAGGTGCTCATCACCCAGAGAGGGGATAAGAATACGATCCTCTGGGGAGAGTGCATTGTGGATAGCAGTACCACTCACAGAGATTGCAACAAGTGCAAATGCGATGGCACCGAGTTTCTGGAGATTATCTGACATAGAAGTGTGGGTATGAATGTGAATGAATGTTTCTCCTTATTATATCATTTTTCATACATATGCGCCACTCCTACGGTTTTGGCTTTACGTAGCCTGATGCACAACACGCCTCTCACGAATCACGTTTACCTTAATCACTCCTGGGTAGGTAAGTTCGTTTTCGATCTTCTCCGCGATGTTTTTCGCAAGCTTCTCTTGCTCGAGGTCGTTGATTTTCTCCGTATCGACATAGACACGGATTTCACGACCAGCAGAGATAGCGAAGGCGCGGTGTACTCCCTCAAAACTCTTCGCTGTTTCTTCGAGTTCTTTCAGCCTCTTTATATAGGCTTCGATAGATTCTCTTCGTGCACCTGGGCGAGCTCCAGAGATAGCATCAGCAGCAGCAACAACGAACGCCTCTGCAGATGCGATAGGGATATCTTCGTGGTGAGCGGCAACACAGTGCAGCACTTCGTCTGAGATTTTAAACTTCTTACAGATCTCTACACCAATTTCTACGTGGGTACCAGAAACCTCGTGGTCGAGCGCTTTACCGATGTCATGCAAGAGACAACCTTCGACAACGATCTGTGGATCTGCTCCAATTTCCTCTGCCATAACACGGCCAATGTTCGCCATTTCTACACTATGCTTTAGGATGTTTTGTCCGTAACTGGTGCGGAAACGAAGCCTTCCAATAATCTTTAAGAGTTCTGGTGGATATCCAGTAATGCCGAGTTCTTCTGTGGCACGTTTTCCAAATTCCATCATCATTTTACCGACTTCTTTTTTCATCTTTTCGACAACTTCTTCGATACGCGCTGGCTGAATACGTCCGTCTTTTATCAGCTTTTCCATAGAAAGTTTTGCAACGTATCGCCTTGCCAAATCATATCCAGAAATAATAATAGCTCCGGGGGTATCGTCGATAATAATATCTACTCCGGTCGCTGCTTCGAATGCAGAAATATTGCGTCCCTCTTTCCCAATAATTTTTCCTTTAATGTCATCTGATGGAAGCTGAACAATAGTCGAAGTAGATTCAGAAGCTACTTCTGCGGCATAGCGCTGCATAGCCTCTGCCATGATGTTCTTCGCTTTTTCTTCGAGGACTTCTTCCATACCTTCTTCTTTGAGCTTTATTTGTCCTGCAAAGTATTCAGAGAACTCTGTTTCTATTTCTTCTTTTAGTTGCTCTTTTGCCTCTTCTTGGGTGAGTTTTGCTACAGTTTCGAGGGCTTCTCTGTGTTTAGAGGAAGCATCAGTCAATTCCTTTTTTAATTCTCCTACCTCTTCTTCTTTTTGGCTAATAGCGGCACGTTGCCGTTCAACTTCTTGGACTTTCTCTGTCAGTTGTTTCTCCTTTTCTTCTAGACGACCTGCCTGCTGCTCGAGTTTTCCTTCAATTTCTCCAGCTTGCAGTTTTGCTTCGGAGATAATTTCTTTTGATGACGCCCGTGCCTCTGCTTCTGCACTGCGTACTTTGCTCATCGCTTCGGCAACCTTGCCTTCTACTTTGTGCAGTTCACGTTCTTTATCGGTGATCTGCTGCTGGATTTTGTCGCTAAGCTTTTTACCCTTAGAGAACCAGAAGAAACCTACTAATAGGCCGAGTACGACTCCTGCTGACATTCCAAGAAATACGATTATATATTGCTGATCCATAGGTAAGTTGAGAGAAAATATAGGGGGTACCTCTGCAACTCTAGATGCATTTTTCCTAATTGTTGTCCTATGACGTAAGTGAGATCAGATTAAGGCTTTTCCTGCGTCTTTCTCCTAGAGTATCAGAAGGTATCTATTTCTATCATAGAGGAAAAATCACAATAATGCGAACAGGGTTCCATGATAATTTGGAACAGTTTTTGTCGCTCTCTACTGCTAAAAAGCACAGATAGCCCTACTGAAAGCCAAAGAGACTCTATCACATCTTGAGGGTAGTCTGCTCTACTAGAGTGCTATGCGCACTATCGTGTTTCTTATTGGTTTTATTCTCCCGTCTTCAGCCTTTGCTCAAGTGGTTATCTCTGAGGTGATGTGGGCAGGATCGGAGCGTTCTACTGCAGATGAATGGTTAGAAATTGTTAATATTTCTGATGAGACTGTTCTTCTTAATGGGTGGACTATCCTCAAGCGAGGATCCGATGACAGTGATACTGTTATGATTTCATTCCTAGAGGATGCAGAGATTTCTGCAGGGCAGTATTTTCTGATCGCCAATTACAATGCAGAACAATCAGATCTCAACGTTTCCCCCGACATTGTTTCGACCGCTGTTTCTCTTGCAAACTCCAAGTTATATCTTCAGCTATTGGACAACGAAGGAGAGATAATCGACAGTGTCGATGACGGATCTGGTGCTCCGTTTGCCGGAGGAAAATCACCATTTGCCAGCATGGAGAGAATTGATCTTTTTGGTGATGGAACGGATCCGAATAATTGGAAAACCGCGGAAGCATCTGTGGGGTTTGATGAGGGGGTGGAGATGTTTGGGAGTCCGGGGCAGGGGGGAGGTGAGGAGTGCGAGGACTGCGAGGAGAAAGAGGAAAGTAGTACTTCTTCCGACTCCTCGTCTTCTTCGCCTTCTTCGCCTTCTTCGCCTTCTTCGCCTTCCTCGCCTTCTTCGCCTTCTTCGCCTTCTTCGCCTTCCTCGTCTTCCTCGTCTTCCTCGTCTTCCTCGTCTTCTTCGCCTTCCTCGCCTTCCTCGTCTTCCTCGTCTTCCTCGCCTTCCTCGTCTTCCTCGTCTTCTTCGCCTTCCTCGTCTTCCTCGTCTTCTTCGCCATCCTCCGTACGCATCACCGAAGTCCTCCTCGACCCTGACGACTCCGAAGATTACGAGTGGATAGAGTTGGGAAACTTAGGAGAAGAATCTATTGATATTACGGGATGGATTTTATCGGATGGAGCGCGTAGTCATGCAATAGAATCTCGGTCACAATCGGGATATATTTTGCAGCCAAATGAACATACATTGTTTTTTCATTACCAAACAGGAATCGCTCTATCAAACCAAGGAGAGGTGATTACTCTCTTTGATGGTGACCAAGAAATTGATCGAATCGATGTATCGGAAACCGGAGAAGAAATTAGTTTTGGGCGCGAAGCTGATGGGAGTCGAGGCCCCTTTTGCGTACCAACACCGAGAGAACCAAATCAGGAAAATCTTCTTAATCCTGTAATCAAGGTCCAATCGGGTCGGTCTACAGATTATGTAAAAGTTACACTCAATCTTGAGGCAGAAGTTTCCGAAGGGTCGCTAAAAGATGCGGAATGTTTTTGGGATTTTAAAGACGGAACAATATCGAAAAAATGTAATCCACCATCGCACACGTGGGATTATTATGGTGTGTACAACATCGAGTTGCTGGTGACCACAAAGTGTGGGGATGAAATTCGCAAGAGGATGGATGTGGTTGTTTTGGAGAAAAGGAATCCGAAGAAACCGAAGAGTTCTTCGCTGTCCTCTTCTCTTGTAACTCGTAACGCGCAACCCGAAACTGTGGAACAGTATACCCGTACATCGTCTTCTGTTACTTCCAAACTTCCCCAAATTCCAAAACCTCCCAAAACCCCCTCATCTTCATCAACTGAACAAAAAATGTATTCAACAATATCATCATCACAACCAAGTAAACATCCAATCGAAACGTTACAAGTTCGTTACAAAAATATTCCAGATCAGAACTACTCCTCGACCTCCTCGCATTCTTCGCATTCCTCGTACTTTTTCAACACATTCCAGCCTCAACCGCAATCTACCACCCAAGAATCCGGCCTTCCGTGGGTACTTCTGTTCTCTCAGTCTGCTTTCTGGGTAATAATTGCTGGAAAGAGGTTATTGTAGAAAATATTGAAATATGGTATAATAAATGTATGGATAAGGAACAATATCTTTAATTAAAGGAAGCAGCAGACCAACTAGGTTTGACTGAGGAGATGTTAAAGCAATATAGAGAAGATGAAAAAATCCGTGGTTTTGCCGATAGAGGAAACTAAAAATTTCGGCAGAATGACGTCACTAAATTTAAGAACACGCTGGAGGGAATACAACAGGAATCAAGTGGAGATGTGCAAAGAGTATTGAGATTAAAATTAGAAGATGCAAAGGCTCCTGCTGTAGATGGAGATGTTGATCAGATGCGATCTGAAATATCTAAAGCGGTAGAGGAAGCTGAAAATATTTTTATTGGTAACCCAGAGTACTTTTCTAGTAAGACACGTGTTGCGGAAGATTTAAAAAAGTTTTCACAAATGGGAAAACTTTGCCCAGTTGATGCTTTGTCTGTGGGTCTTCCTCAGAAAAACGCTGAAACATCCATAATGTCATATTCTATTTATACATCTGGTGGAAATGAGCCAGTGCATGCAAGGCAATATCTGGAAGCTGCTGCGGTATATTATAATATAATTACCGAGAAAGATAGGAAGTCAAAGGGAGATGTTTCCCTTAGAAAGCTCGATGAAACATTGCTTCGCCTAAAGCTATTCGCACTAGGTAAACCAATTGAAGACATTGCAGGATTTCACAGTGGACCTGCTAAGCAGGCCGTTGTTGCTCCACCAGATAAAACATCTTTAGAAATTCCACCAGCTACAGGAGGCGAAACACTACCAGTAGAACCACCTGCAGCACCACCACCAGTAGAATCACCTGCAGCAGCAACAGCTACTACTCCACAAAATATCTTTAACAATAACACTGTTGTTATGGGTGGTGCTGAATCGAAGAAAGAAAAGAAAAAGCGAAAGAAGGAAAAGAAACGGAGAGAGCAAGCAGAGGCTGATCTAACAGAAGCAATAAAAGTAGGTGCGCAAACTTTGGAAGAGCAGAAAGGGAAATTTAAGGACTTTGTAGATCGACTGCAAGCAGAGCACAATGATGCTTTAGCAAAGGAGAGTCAAGCTGCTAAAGATGCTGCAGAAGCATTTGATGCAGAACGTTCAAGAGAAGCTGCCAGTAGAAACAATACGCATTCCTCCGATCTAAATCCCGAGGAAGCCAGAGTAGTTCTCGCTTTCTTAAGAGATTATTCACCCCTATTTACTAATGCAACAAGCTTTTCTGTGGATGAAAATGATCATGTTGTTGCTGTATTTTTCCCAGGAGTGACGGCAGATATGAGAGTGGGGGATGTAAATTGGCCCAGTAATGATGCTATACCTTTCACAGATAATTACCGTAAATCTAAAGATAAATATCCACCACCAGACATGTTCATTCCTGGTTCAGATTTTGAGAGAAAGGAGGATCTAGTTAGATATACTGAGGCTGTCGTCGCACGTACTACTCCTATTTTACCCTCTACAGCAGGGTGGGGTCCTGCAAACAGCCCTGTTAGAAGAACAGCAGAGCAAACACGACATAGATTTAATACGATACATGGAGCAGGTTCTATGATGCATAATATGATGAATCATCTTACAACAGATCGGTCCAATGGAGGTGCGTTTCCCCCAACAACAAATCCAACACAGCGCACTGCACCACAACCTGCACCAAGGCAGCAGAAGAGCGCCACAGACAATACTCCAGAAGAAGCTGGGGCAGAAAATGCACAGAGGGGAGCTGCATAACTAGTATTAAAAACTAATACTATTAATTAACAAGTCTTACATGGGTTCCGTAAAGTGCGTTTTTTTGGTATAATGATTAGATTTATGATAAATACAAATATCAATTTCGATAGAGAAGATGGCGAGCAAATTGCAGAGAGTACTCGGCATACGTGGAGCGCACTTGAGTATGCACTGGGGCTAAATAACCTTCCGAAACTTGATGAGTTGCAAGGAGCAAATGAATCTATCGATGTTCGTGTTGCAAGAAATCTAGTGACGTTGCTTCGGCGAACGCGTAGTCAAGTTGGTGCAGGGCTAGAGGCACAACTTGCACAGCAGCTTGGTGCAGAGCGACAAAGCGGAACACCAGGAACTCCAGAGGGGGTATCGCGCTCTCTCGAGCAAGATGCTCTAGCAACAGCAGAATCATATATTCGCGTCATCAATCGTGTGATTGAGAGGCGCGACATAGAAAATCTTGTTGCACAGTTGCCTGCGAGTATTCGACCAACCGATGGTTCAACAAAATGGGTACAGCGCATTGTGGTCGGAGGAGGGTCATCAATTCTTACAACTATTGATCTTCAACATCCTATTTGGCGTAGTGGTTCAGAGGAGGAAATTCGAACCCGACTTGAAGGAAAAACTCTAGCTCAAGCGGGTATTACCGCAGATCGGGTTCCTTCACATAAAGTACTTTCACCTGATGATATCGATAATATTTTCTCTTCCAAACGAGAAGTAATAGACCCAAATCTTCCCATCAGACAGGTATCTCTTGATGGAACTGGTAGCCCTATTCCAGCTGGAATGCGAGTGATTATTGATTTGCCTGGTCTGTTTAGAGCACATCCAGAGTGGGCTAACAATACTCAGGCTGAACTACAGGCCAATGCTAAACTCCCTGCATCGATCCCTTTCCTTCGCGCGTTAACAATTGCAACAGGGCAACCATTTTTTCTACCAGGAACTGGGGTTCCTGGTGCATATGTTGATGCTGTCGTAGAGCAAGCTTTTATAGAAAACTCACGATCTGCAGATAATGGATATGGTTCAATAGAACACTCTCTAACAACTGCAATTGCCGCACGTCAGCCAATAGATAATTTGCTCAAAGGTACTGCAGACAACAGAGAGTTACTGCTTGCATTTGGTGCATTGCAGAGAGATCCAACAGCGGTTGCAGCAATTGGTAATAACTCAGTTACACCACTCCTAAATACAAGAAATAGATTAACAGCTGAAAATAATTTACGGACATCAGTAGACATCTTAAAAACATTACGCCAACCAACACGGATAATTACAGATATTCGAGCTTCAATTGCTCTTCTTCCTCCACCTACTACCGCTGCAGCATGGAATGTCTATAATTCACAGAAGCAAGCACTCGAAGCAGAAATTGAGAATAATATCAAAGTACGCGCTGCGGTAACAGAAGCACTAGCATCTATTAGAGCTATAGCTTCTATTCAAGGTAACTTAACTGGTGCAGGACAGATGCTAAATGCACATCAAGCAGCATTACCAAATATGGCGACACTTGAAACTGAAATAATTGCGGGTGCTGACATTGGGCAAATAGCCAATCGTATTGAAACTGTATTCAACGGAACACCTGCAGATACAAATAAGGGGCAGTTACTTGAGGGGTCAGATTTTTATACATCGGAACTTACACAGAATGCAGAAAACATTCGTGAAGCACAAAAAAAGCAATTAAAAAACGGTTCCGAAGCTGCTTGGGCAATTGTCCGTAGAGAACTAGAAAACAGAGGTATGCGCCAGGATCAACTCGAAAAAACAATGCAGTACATGCGTAATCAAATGGATGAAACACCAGAGTCTGCTCGGGATATAGAAGAGCTTACAAACTCTGTGTTTCCCTATGTTGGAGAGAATGAAAGAGAGGAAGGGCGCTGGTGGGGAGAACCCAAAGGAGAGGCAACAAGAGAATGGGAACAAGATAAAACTTATCGATCCATTAAGACACTCGGTCTTCACAGAGTAAAGCCAAATCTTCAAAAGTATAAAAAAGAATTATTTTGTCCACAGTGTATCGGTATTACCTTCGCACAGGCAGACACTGCTATGAGTAGAAGTATTCCGATGCCACGCCTTATCGATGCATACTTCCGTACGAAGTATCTTATGGATCTTCCGGAGGATGACCCCCGTAGACTTCCATCAGATTCAGCAGAAATGGTTGGATTTATGCGTAAGGTACATAAGGCGATACTCGAACGTGCTCAGCTAAGTTTTCAAAATGCAACAGATGCAACAGAAGCAGAGCTTGGCCAAGTAGGTATTACACCTGACATGTCGAAACTTGAAAGACTGCAAGCAGCTCAAAGTTTTTTGTTAAACGGAGAAAGTGAATACCTCAGCTCCCGAAGAGGGACGATCGATAAGCTAGTCAACCGTGCTTATAGGCCTATTGCAAGACTGACAGAAGGGCATGAACGATGGAAAAAGAGGTGGAAAACTACTGGAAAAGTTCTGATTGCAGATAGAGCGAAGAATGTTTTCTTAGGGCAGGGGTCAGTAGCAAATCCTACTACATGGCCTGCAAGAGGAGTAAAAGCATTCTGGAGATTCGGTACTACTCCACTAGGCGGATAAACCATGAAACACAACACATTCCATCGTCGGCATTTTTCTCTTTCCGAGCATCGCTTAGTACGATTTTCTGAGATAATTGGTAATGGAATAGAGAGTCTTAGTACAGCATATGAGAGAGTAAAAGATTACGAGAAGATCGAGAAGAACAAGCACTTTTTAAAGCTTGCAACTCTTTATGACAATGAGCTTACTCGAGTAGAATTTGACGATATATTGCAGGCGCAATCTTCACAAAGACCATACCTGCTAACCCTCCTTTATGAAGGGTCACTAGTGGATAAAGGGCCAGATCCTCTTAACCCAAATCCAAATGCCGTTGCAGCGGGTGCAGACTATGCAACAGTCGAAAAAAAGAATATTGATCCTACTGATCCTTTTAGCTTTCTTGAAGCGTATTGGAACCCATCTGGAGCACCGGGGGGAAGAGCAAAATTTGAGAAGAAATTAAAGGATATGCTACCAGATGAAGTCCTAGAACAAATTCATTCAGACGGTCGAAATGCTCCAGCTGGTCAATTGGCAGAATCCTATAGGAGTATTATCCTTTCTGCAGGGGCTGCATGGGAAGGAGGTACAGAAATGACTAATACTATTTTTGTCACAGTAAACCTTTATTACTACCGTGAGATGCAGAAAGAGCTTGATGATAAAACTCACCTACTTGGTGTGCGTCCTCCAAATAATGTGATTGATTTTGCGTACGATAGAGGAGGTGATGGGCACCGAGAAGACGAGAAGCTTGTAGTTGATAGTCTTACACGTCAGGAATATCTGGTTCTTTTACGGAGAACAATGAAAAATGGAGAGGTTGGAAATTTTACTAAAAAACAAGATGTCCATGATGAAGCAACAATACCAGATCCAGCAAGTGAAGCAGACACCCGTCTTAATCGCATGTTTACCAATATGTCGATTGCAAAGTTTGGACCTAGTGAAACATTGAATAGATTTGGTATTAAGGTTAGTGAGTTTGCACGAAGCAACTATATGGATGCTCGTAGTGGTATAAAGAGAGATAGTGCAGGTGTCGAGTATCCTGCGGATGTAGCATCTGTTCCTTCTGCAGGTTCCTGGCCAGATCGTCCAGATCTTGCCTTCGCATTCCTTAGTAAAAATATGCCTCGTCGGGCAGCAGGAGAAGTGCGAGCAGGTGTTCCAAGCTCTGGTGATTCTAATAATATCTTTTTGGAATCACTGCGGTATCATTACATCGATAATGGTCCTGATAAGCCTCCTCCTAACCTAAAAATCCTTTCTAAAAATGATACTCTTACTATCGTAACCTTGCTTTCCCAAAGCTTCAAAGACTACGAAGATGTTAGAGGAGAGAGTAACCGTCAGCGTGAAGATCTAAAAAAGAATATTTCCGTTATGCAACGTGTAGAAGAGTTTGTTCCAGAGGCATGGAACCATGTGCTCGATTTCTCCTATCACCCAGTAAGTTCTGCTGCAGTAGGTCTGGCATTTGTGATGTCTGCAAAAGCACTTATGCAATTGCTCAGATCAAAAGAAGGCGCACTTACAACTCCATTTGGTCTTGCTGCACTCTGGTTTGGAGTTAAAGGAATGTATGACTCCAATACCAAGGGACACGCATGGTGGAATACAATCATAGATAAATATGACGATGTTATGGGAAACGAAAAACTAACAGATCCAAAAGAGCGAACACTTGCAAACTATTGGTTTAGAGAACTGAAAAGTATCGAAGGTACTCCAGGTCAGTACGATAAACTGACTAACGAAAAAGAACGCCTAACTCTAGGGCTTATTGGACAAGAGCCAACAGGAAAGACTCTTGATTGGTACGAGCAGTATTCACAATGGAACAACAATCCAAGTCGCAGAGGAGGAAGACGCCCACCTCGAGTGCCATTTAAGTATTACGACTATTTAAATATCTACGGAAACGATGCATCAAATGAAGAGGTGTCTGAATACATCTATCTTTCACTTCATAAGTTCTTTACACATCGTGGACGCATGGTAGCGCAGTCTACTATTCCTTTTGAGATCCCAGGATCGATGAACGGGCAAGAGGGAATGGGGTTTGCGTATATAAAAGAGAAGTATACCAATAAAGAACGCTTCTACAAACGCCTTCTGAAGTCTGTAGGTATGGAAGTCTTTATAAAGTTGCCAACTCCTGAACAGCTTATAACCACTGCAAAAGATGAAGAAGCTATGGAACGTATGCAAGCAAGTGACCCAGATATGCATGCCCTTCTAAAGAAATACGCAGAAGGGGATACTAAGGCTCAGGAAAAGCTCAATCAACTTCTGGAATTTCTTGGAAACATCCTCAAAAAAGAAGATGAGTTTAGTGTACCGTCTGCAGGATATTCAATGGACCATGTGTTCTTTATGGAAGGAAACCCAGAACTTATGTCTCGTATAGATCGTGAAAAAGCAGGTACTGCAGGGTATTTTGATCGATTCGTAAATTATTGGTTTGGAGGGCAAGAACCAATTGATCCAAATGGAACTCCACCAAACACTCCAGCTGCTCAAGGCCAAACTCCACCAAACACTCCAGCTGCTCAAGGCCAAACTCCACCAAACACTCCAGCTGCTCAAGGCCAAACTCCACCAAACACT
>JAQCIJ010000030.1 GCA_027592135.1 bacterium
GAAAAAGGATGCAGATGATACAGAATTGCAGATGCTTGCCGATTTGCCTGTAATGCCCACAGGGGATGAGGACCCTTCGTAGTCTACGACTTCTTAGGGCAAACTCGAAAATTACGTCTCCCCATGACGTGTGACTATACCTTCAAGAAAATTTTGATGTATCAATCTATTTTTGCTCTTCTCGCTGCGCTCGCAACGGGGCACGTAATGCGTCGCAGATTGCACCTGATCTGATGTTGATGGCTGCGCCACGTGGCGCCGAAGGCGCTTTACGTGGTGCCGAGAAGAGGACTCGAACCTCCACGGGGGGATGCCCCACTGGTTCCTAAGACCAGCGCGTCTACCAATTCCGCCATCCCGGCAGAGAAGGGATTCTACCAGAATACACCCAAAAACAGAGCATTTACCCCGCAATTTGGAAGGCTCTATTCTTCTGCTTCTGCTTCTGCTTCTGCTTCTGCTTCTGCTGCAAGCTTTAGGATGTCATCCTCAATGAATCGAATAAAGGCAGTAGGATCAGCCACTTTACCTCTATCATCAATAACACCAGTAGGCTCACCATCAGGTAAAACTGCATTGAGTTTTGGCAAAAGCGATGTTTGGGTCAGACCAGCCCGTCCAATATCAAACCCATCACCGTGCCTTGTAATCAAGGCACCCTCTAGATGCACACCAATGCGCTTGAATTTCACATCACTATGAGCCTTTAGCACGTTTCCATTGACCTTAAGCGCATCATTAAATCGTGTAAGTGCTGCAACATCTTCTTCTTTCATCTCCTTAAGCATTTTAATGTCTTTTTGGAGCTCTGCCTTTTCTTTTTTTAGATCAGCCACTTTCTTCTCTGTTCTTGTCACTTCTTCCTTCGCTAAACGAAGAGCTGATTTTGCAGTGTTTATTGTGGCGTTACGATCAACAGTATTCGCAGGGGCACTCTCTGCTGTAAGTAACTCCTGCTCCCTTGTTGTCACTTCACCTTTCGCAGCAGTCACTGCACCCTCTGCCAAGGATATGCTCTTTGCATTACCGGCAGGATTATCATCGTACTTCTCTACCTCTGATTCTTTAGTACCTATAAGCGTAGGTATAACCACTGGAGGTGTTGCCCCGGATGTTTCACGTATAAGCCTCGTACGACGCTCTTTCATATCCTTGCGCTCTGCAGTGCTAGCAGACTCGTACGCATCATTAAGAGTTCCATCCTTAAATCCTTTTATAGAAGCGAGCACAGTTTCCCATAGTTCTCCCATAGCAATAAGCGCACTGATCATGTCCCCTTTTTCCATCGCCTCTTGGACCTTAGCGATCCCCCCCCTAAAGCTTCCCTCAAGACGTTCTCTCTCTGTTGCTGGTGCTTTGCTTACAAGCTCTACCTTCTGACCTCCACTCCCTTCGACAATGGCAAATTCCATTTTCATTGGCCCAAGTACGGCAGAGAATTGTGTATTAAGAGGATCTAACTGAGCATCGGAACCAATTTGAGCATCGAAATCCATCTGGAATGCCATATTTCCAGCACGTTCAATAGCAGTTATGGAATCATCTTCTAATTCTCCTGCCCCCTCTATAGCAGCCTCAATTTGCCTCTGTATCTCTTCAGATGCACCTGGGTTACCCACTAAGGCAGCTTGTACTTCTTGTAAACGATTAATATATTCCGCATTGACAGGCTGCTCTGCACCACCATCTGGTGTGCCTCCTCCTGCAAAATAGATAAGTCTGTTTTCCATAATAAAGGGTGTTTAAGAAGTTTGAGAAAATTGTGATTCTAGGTCTCCAAGAATGCCTGCTTCACCACTCATATTTTCAGCCTCGATAGACTGATTCATCGAACGGCCGAATGTTTTTACTTCGCCTTTTTTACGCACCATATACTCCTGGTATTGTTTTTCATACTCCACAAAAGCGGCAGCATAACGCTTCATGCGCTTCGCTTTTTCCTCCTCTGTTTCCTCTGCATATTTCTCATCCAACGTATCCATCACACTGCTAACAAGATCGGGTTCGATCTCTTTCATAATCATGTTATACACTTCCTCTCCCCCCTTAATCTGCGGAGGAGTAGGCATGCCAGTAGATGAACTGTGTGTGGTCATATTTTTTGTATGTATCACCTTATTATAGCAAAAAAGGCCATTTTTAACAATGGAATTGCTTATTCTAGCCTATTCCTCGTCCTTCTTTGTTTTAGTTTTTGGCTTATTATTGCGCTCCAACCCTGCAACGTGCTTTGCCAACTCTTTAATCCACTCAATATCGTTTTTCGCTTTTGGAAGCAGGTGTTCAAAGTTGATCTTAAGAGCACTACCAGAAATGCGCCATTGTGGACTCACGCGTAAAATTCCCATAATCTCGTTTGCGGTTACCGATGGATGCAATGTAAGAACAATTTCTTTTTTGTCGAAACTCTCTTCCATTTTTACCCGCACCACCCCACCCCGGCGACACGCAATTTTTAGGCGCAACACCGCAAGTAGATTTTCGACGTTATCGGGAAGTGTTCCGTATTCATCTTTAAGGTCTTGTTCAAATTCTTTGAGAATAACCTCATCTTCACTCCCCGCAAGTTTTTGGTACACAGAAATACGCTCCTGCTCATCGGGGATGTAGTACCCCGGAATCATCGCTTGCACAGGCAGCAAAATTTCCACATTGATCTCTTCTTCAATCTCCCCCTTACGGCCAGATTTTAGATCTTCTACTGCAGCCTTAAGCATGCGCAAGTAGTGGCTAACTCCAACTGTGTGCATTGTTCCCGACTGAGAAGCGCCAAGGATTTCACCCGCACCACGAATCTCTAAGTCGCGCATCGCAACTTGGAAACCACTTCCTAATTCACACGCCTCCACAATGGCCCGCAAACGCTTGCGGGCGTCGTCTTTAAGCTTCGCACCATGGTAGAGGAAGTACGCGTGTGCCTGCGTCTTAGAACGCCCTACACGACCGCGAAGCTGGTACAGTTGCGAAAGACCAAAACACTCCGCCGCATTTACCACCAATGTATTTGCCCGTGGCAGATCGATTCCATTTTCGATTATAGTAGAACTCACAAGTACGTTGTATTTTCCTTCTTTAAATTCTCGAATACGTTTTTCTAACTCATCAGATTTTAGCTGTCCATGACCAACAATAAATCGTCCTTTAGGGATCAGTTCACGTAACTTATTAGCAAATGCATCAATCGTTTCGACGCGATTATGTAATACGTACACTTGGCCATCGCGCTGCAACTCATACTCAATTGCCTGCTTTGTGAGTGCATCAGAATACTTCCGCACTTCTGTAATAATCGGCAAACGCCCAGGTGGTGGAGTGGTTATTGTCGAGATATCACGCAACTTATGAAGCCCTAAGTTTAATGTTCTTGGAATAGGGGTTGCTGTTAGTGTAAGAATATCAACATTGGCACGCATTTCTTTAAACCGTTCTTTTTGCTGCACACCAAAACGCTGTTCTTCGTCCACAATAACAAGTCCGAGATTTAAAAATTGCACATCTGGCTGTAATAACCGGTGTGTCCCAATAACAATATCAATGTCGCCTTTCCGTAATTTTTCGATCGTCACTTTCTGTTGAGCAGGTGTTCGGAAGCGACTCATCACATCGATACGCACATTAAAACCCTCCATGCGCTTTTGAAAGCTTTCAAAGTGTTGTGCAGCCAAAATGGTAATCGGCGCAACAACAGCAACCTGCTTACCATCTCGCACAGCCTTAAAGGCAGCCCTCATCGCAACCTCTGTTTTTCCAAACCCCACATCTCCACAGACCAGTCGATCCATAGGGTGTTCGTTTTCCATATCTGACTTAATGTCTTCTATCGCCTTTAACTGACCTGGGGTTTCTTGATACGGGAATGCTTCATCAAACCGTTTCATCTCTGCGTCATCTGCACCATACGAATACCCACGAGCCTTTGCACGCTTTGCATAGATTTCCAACAGTTCTTTGGCGATCTTCTGCGTCTCCTCATGCATTTTCTGCGTCACTCTCTTCCATTCATTCGTTCCGAGACGTGTAAGAATTGGTTCTTGCCCTTCTTCGTGCACAAACTTACTCAACTTGTCAGCTTGGTCTACAGGCACAAAAAGTTTATCCCCCTCTGCGTACGTGAGCTCTAAGTATTCACGCTCTGTCCCATCGATATCTTTTTGCGTCATCCCCTCAAAATGCCCTACACCATGCTCCATATGGACAACGTAGTCCCCAGGGACAAGTGAGGTAATAAAATCGAGAGCCAATTTTTGCACACTTCTATTTTTTCCAGATTTCTTCAGGCTAAAAATTTCTCGGTCTGTAAGAAGCGCACATTGCAGATCTGGATTCTGTAAACTATGTGGGAGTAAGTCATTGTGATCAGCCCCCACCAAGGTGATAGCACCTTTTCTTTGCTCATTTTTTACCGTAAACGGAATGTGTTCCTCTTGGCAAATACCTCGCAACTCATCCAAGCGTTTTGTGACAATAACCAATGACCAATTCTGTTGTAACTTATCACGAATATCGTTTAAAAAATCTGTGAGTGTGTAAAATTTTAAGACCGATAAATACCGCAAGTGAATATGGTTTTCTTGGTTTTCTGGAAACGATGTAAATCGCATCATTATAGAAGATAGTGATGGGTCAATATCATCTTGGTCATCTAAAACAAGTAAATGACTTGGTGGAATTTGATCTTTAAGAGGTGTGGTTCTTTCGTAGAGCACTGGGTAGATTTCTAATGGGCCATCCCACTGCTGCGTCATCGAAAGATCTTGCGTATCAACAGAGAGAATGTTTTCCACCACATCGAACTCAAGAGAGATGCGAAATGCATGAGTATATTGAATTGGGAAAATTTCAAACACATCCCCGGTACGCCTATATTCACCAGGGCTTAAATATAAATCATCTCCATGACTATATCCAAGACCAATAAGTGTCTCGACTACCTCAATAAAATTAATCTGTTGTTTCTTTTTAAGGACGAGTTTTCGTTTTTGTAGATCTGCAAACTCTGGAAAAGGGGCGTCCCATGTATTGCGATCACAAATAAATACTTGTGTGTGATCTTCTTGCATAAAATGAATAAATACCTGCAAAGCATCGGGGATAATTTCTGCATTATCATTCTCCACAGGATGTAATTGTTCTACTTCTACTCCAAAAAAATGGAGCCAATGTGAGAGCGCTTCTGTGCTATTAGAATTCCCAGTAACAAGCAACGCTGCCCTTGGTGTAAATAAATACATACTCCCTATCAATAATGCCTTAGCGGTTTCGTTTGATGTTCCAGATACAACAAGTCTCCGCTTGCTTCCAAGTAGTTGATCAAGGTCCCTGTGTGTGGAATTCCCTACAAGAAGAGAGGGGTGCATTGTAAGACTTGAAAGTTGAAAACTACTCTTGAATCCGCAATGGCATAATTAAATGTAGAAGATTCTCATTACTTGGTACATAAAAAACTGCGGGATGCATACTATCTATTAGATGCATCTGTACTACATCATCATCCACGTGCCCAAGGAAATCAAGTAAATATGATGAGCTTAAAGCGATCTTGTTATCCTCTCCAGAAAGTTCAATATCTAATGTTGCCTCATCATGACCTGCTTGAGTGGGAGGAGTAGTGATATGAATAGTGTTATCACTTTTTCGTACAGTACATGTTAAATTATTATTCGTTTCTTTAGCAAAATAGTGCATGCGTTTTACTATTGTTGCGAGATCTTTTGTTTTAATAGATACTTTTGTGGTTTTATCATTGGGAATAATTTGTTTATAATCAGGAAATTTTCCATTAATAAGCCGAGAAAGAAGTTGGGTGTTACCCACTTGTATTTCTATTTGCTGAGCACTTAAAGCGATGGTAATTTTTGGAGAAGTGGTTTTAAGGGAATTACTACCTTCTTCGTTTTGATCTTTTTCTTTTTTATCACCTTTATAAGAACTTAATATTGTTTTTAACTCTTCTAAAACTTTAGCAGGAACAATACAAGAAACATCTTTATTAATTACATCTGTATGAATGGTGTATTCAGAAAGTCGATAACTATCTGTAGCAACAAGTGTCAGTTTTCCATTATTTGTATGAATATATACCCCAGCAAGTACGGGTCGCAATGTTGTTCTCGCAGAAGCAAATGTTACCATATGTAATGCTTCTAGTACTGGTTGTGCTTCTAAAGAAAAACTTGTCTCTTGTATTATTGGTGCAATAGTTGGGTATTCACTAGAAGCCTCACCTGCAATAACTGTTTTAGCGTGTGCTGATGTACATTTTAACTTTGTTCCTTCAGAGGTTTCCAAAAGTACCTCATCATCATTATTATATTGTGCAAAGTTTATAATTGCTTTTATAGGAACGGTTATTGATCCTTCATTTTCAATAGTTGCTTCGAAACTTGTAATAATACTTAGTTCTAAATCTGTCGCACTGACCTGACACCTCTTTCCTTCAACGGTAATTAAGACATTTCCAAGAATTGGTAACGCTTGTTGATTTGATATTGCACGGCTTACTCTGTTGAGAGCTTGTAGAAGATTGGAAGTTTTACACAGGAATTTCATAGGTCTATAAGAATAGGAGATAGATAGTAATTAAAAATAGTAGTAATAGTAAGGGGTTTTCTAAAGAGAATTTTTACAGTGCAATCCTGTGGATAGTTCGGCCTAACTACAGCAATTATTCTTTACAGATGGCTTTAAGTAGCCGTTGTCCCTGTGGAAACGTTTGTGGAGAGACTGTGGATAACTCGTGGACAACGAGAGATGGTGGTAGGGTGCTCCATAGAATGCTTATAAAGCACTAACCTAAGCCAAAAACTAAATGGTGGTGTGTAAAAGTATTTGTAAGGTGTGTATAAAGGGATATCCACATTATCCACAATTGTATGTGGATAACTTTTTTATACTATAAAGCGGTTTAAGTGCAGTATTATTAACACAATCTATAGTAAGGAATCAGAATTATAACTTCTTACGCAGTGCATCGCGGTCTTTAGGTGTGGAAGACTTTGTAGTATTTTCGCGCACTTCAAGTACTCCATTTTTAACAAGTGCAAACTTTTCATCTTCGATATCTTCTGTGATAAAAGCAGATGTTGCGATAAAACATCCCGAGCCAATTTTTACCCCTGGGTTTGTACTGACATGCACACCAATGCGGCAATTGTTTCCAATAATATTTCCAAACTTCATTCGTCCTGTTTTTATTTTTTCTCCTTTTACTACAGAAGAAACTTCTTGCTCATCCAGTCGAAAGTTCCCGGTAATCGCCCCACCACCAAATGACACATTGGAACCTACCACACTATCACCAATGTAATTCATATGCGTCCATACATTGCTGTGCAATACCGATGCTTTTACTTCGGTGTTGTAGCCAATAACACAATCGTCTCCTATAGAAGAGCCGCGCACAAGTGCGTTGTTTGCCACGATAGAATTCTTTCCTATGTATGCAGGCCCTCGCACTACAGCGTTATGCATAAGCTTCGCCCCTGCTTCGATGATCACATTACCTACAACTTCTGCAGAGGGATGTATCTGCGCTGTCGGGTCGATCTTCTGTTTGGTAATTTCTTCAAGCAAGAGTTCACACAGATCAATCATGTGCCACGGATACTTCACCGCTTGCCATGTGCCGGTGTACGAAACGGCTTTGTAGTGCTTTGTTGCAAAGAGTTTTGCAAGCGCTTGTTCATATCCATCGTCTGTTGATTCGTCGATGTCACGTAGGGCTTCACTGAGTGCTGCAGGATCGCGGTGCACATGGGCGACAATGTTAATCATATTCGAAGGCTCGCGGCCTTCTCCTGGCTTTTCGATAATCCCTGTAACACGGTCTCCATCTATAGAGAGGTAGCCTCCGGGGAAGTACGTGTCGACGTTGTAGGCAAGAATCGCACCATCACCTCCAGATGCAAGAAGCTGCGCATATGCGTGTGGTTCTATGACATCATTTCCACCAACAAGCATCAACGGTTCTGAACCATACT
This sequence comes from bacterium, assembly GCA_027592135.1. Classification (GTDB taxonomy): domain Bacteria; phylum Patescibacteriota; class Gracilibacteria; order Peribacterales; family Peribacteraceae; genus UBA2170. The sequence continues at coordinate 7,980 of JAQCIJ010000030.1, forward strand.
TTTTTAAAATACTAAGCACTGCACCACGCATCCCAAGCGTTAAGTCTTCTTGTTCTACCATTGGAAGATCAGGGAACGCCTGCGTCGCCTCTTCTAAATTATGCGCCCCACCAACAAGTACGATATCGGTACATCCCCCTGCTGATAACCGATCAACCTGATGTTGTAGTAGGGTTTTTCCGCACACGGGGAACAATGTTTTTTCCGTGAGAGGCCAAAAACGTGTACTGCGGCCGGCGAGGAGAATGAAGGTCTTCATGAATACGGCTATTCTACAGTATATTCTGACTTATTTGTAGAAATTGTACATATAGTCCCTATACAACGATGCATTTCTTTTGTACATTCATGCACTAATTCCTCTCTTCTCTATGAAAAACACTCTTTTCGCTCTTGTGGCACTCACACTCACGCTCACGGTCGGTACTATTTCGGTGGCTCCTGCAGTAGAAGCTGCTCCATATCGCTATGCAGTTAATAATAGTTGGCCTCAATGGATTGGTCGTATCGATAGTCCCTACGAGACCTACAAGCTTCGCCCGCAAATGCAGGCAAAGTATCTTCCACTCAGTCTTATTAAGACAGGGGGAATGGCAGACCTCATCCGCGAGGTAGAGAACACGCCAAACGTAGATACACGGAACTGGCCTACGTGGGTTGGAGATCTTAAATAAATTACTCAAACTCCAGAGAGATCACCCCTGTAGAGGCGGTGGTCTTTGTGGGTATACCGAAATACTGATATCGATCCACAACTTCTGCATGTGGATGACCAAAGAGGTTCTCTCTTCCGACAGAAATCAGTCCAAGATCTGGATGTACTGCGAGAAGAAATCCTGTCGATGAAGAAGTGCGACTGCCATGGTGCGCTACTTTTAAAATATCAGATCGAATATCTGCACCCGATGCAAGGATCTGGCGCTCAGCCTCCAGCTCTATATCTCCAGTCAGCAATATCGAATGGTCTTTATAGAGGACACGCAAAACAATCGACCGATTGTTCGAAGATCCTGTAGAGACGGACCAATGGCCCATCTCTATAGGCCACACAACGTCTAACACCACACCATCACCCATACCAATATCAATGGTTGGGTCGGGGTACAGCACAGGAATAGATCGGTCAGTAATCTCCGAGCGCAATGCATCGTATTTTCCTGATGTGTGATCTGCACCTGTCATCAAAATCTGATCAACGGTATACCGTCGCAGTACATCAGGAAGTGCAGTGATGTGATCACTATCTGGGTGTGTCACTACAACAAGTTCCAGTGTGCGGTCAAAAAATGGCATGTGCCGATCCAGTTGACTGAGCAGTGAAAGGTCCGGTCCACCATCAATCAGAATCTGTGCACCAGAAGGTGTCACCATCAATATCGCATCACCTTGGCCCACATCAAGAACATACACGTGCAGTTTCCCATCAGGTAGCAAACAGATCTCACGGACAAAAAGAAGAGAAACCGAGAGTATGCCTGCAATGAAAAATAAACGTTTGTGCATAGTAAAGAAGTGTAATAAGTAATACGTAAAAAGTAATAGGTGATGACGTATGACTTTTTACGTATCACGCATAACCCTTTTCCTTTAGCGACAAAACCCGTTCCACTACTCCATAGAACCACTGCGCTTAGACGTCAGTGCGATGTATCCTACTATAACAATAGCGAGCACAGTCACTACACTGGCAATGAGTGTAACAAGGCGCCAGTTGATCTTTAGTGTAGAAGCATCAAATGCTGCAGAGTGATCCACTCCTTCGAGCGGCTGTGTCACAGTCGTATCTGTAATTGCATCCAGTGTCGTAAGGTGTACCTCCTTATCGGTCGTAGCCTTGGCGAAGGCTGATGCACCCTCTGTCTCATCTACATCTTCAAATGCCACGTCGTCACCAGCGTTCATGCTGCCAAATGTGAGGTCTCCATAAAACCCATATCCAGGGATATACATCGGCAAGTTTACGTATTGAAATACTCCAGGAGAAACGTAGCCGTAGGTATTAACGGTCTGTAGGTAGATACCAAAGAATCCAGGAGTGACATCAGCCAGTTGCACGCCGCCAATATCGATAGGCAGAAGGTTTGGCTGGCCAAAATTTTGACCATCGCGTGTCTGGTACGCAACGATGCCATACAAATCCCCAGGGGTATTATCGATAGTCCATTGTAGCGTTACTGTGTATCCACCATTCGCTTGAAGTTCAGGCACAATCGTAATGTCCTGGAGGTCTGGTGGCGCCATAGGGTCTGCTACACGCACAGACGGAGGCGGAGCAATGGCAACAGGGTCTTTTCCATTTGCGTGTCCTGTTACCAGGACACTGCGGTCGTCTCTGTCGAGTGGCTGACCTGCTCGTCCTGCAAAAGGCTCAGAAAACTGCACGTTGTATACCGTGCCGCGTTCCTGTATTTCGGTAGTGATGGTGATCGTTTTTGCTTCAATGGTAATTTTTTTGATCTGTAACTTTTTTCCACCAGGAGCTTCGATCTTTAGGCTCTTTGGTGCTTCGGCAGAATCCACAGTCATCGATGCAGAGAACTCGATACGTATACTTTCAGGGGTTAGAACCGACCCCTTTAAGAGCTTTGCTGTTGCTCCTCCGTTTTGTGCAGGTGGAGGTGTATCAATCACTGGTGGCTGACTAGACTTTGGGGGCTTTGGTGCTTCTGGAACAGAAGGAGGTGGTGGAGCAATGACAGGAAGAGGGGCAACTGCAGTTGTTGTATCAACAATAGCTTCATCGATAAAGAACTCACTCTCCAAACCATTTTGAGCAACACCTATAACAGCAACGTACAGCATATCCATGCCAAGTGGCGGCAAGAATGTCAGCGTCGTCTCGTCTCCTTCTGTTACTTCGAAGTCGTCGTATAAACCATTGTTATCTAAAATAGATTCACCGCTGTAATACACGCGGTAGTACGCAATCGGATCCGAAGAAATGGCATCCCACTCCACAGAAATTTCTTCGCCAACACCACTCGCGGTTACACCAGTAACAGCAGATGGTGCACTTTGCGCAAACACCTGACCCGAGAGGGCAAGGAACGTGAGGGTGCAGACAATTTTGAGTTTTGTTTTCATATATCAATACATTCTACCAGAATTAGCGGTATCAGCCAATCCTAGGACTATATCGACAAACTATAATAGTGATTTGTGCAACTTACAAAACCAGCCTGTTGCTACGATAATGATGCTCATCGCAGCGAGCCCTATGAGCGTAGAAAGGCTCGTAAGCAGCAATGGACGGAAAAGCCACAATCCAGCGAGCAAAACGAGTGTGTAGATAGCAAAATCCTTGGCAAACCTACGTGTCAGTGTAAATGGCATTTCTGCCACCGCCTTCGGGAAGAGAATCACAGCAAGAAGAACATGAACAGCAATAGATGTGTAGGCAGCTCCCACGAATCCGAGCTTCGGAATCAAGATGATATTCATGACAATAGAACAGATCGCAGCAACGGCGAGCCGCGGGACAAGGGCTTGCCAGTTGTGTCTATTGAGTAGCACGTAAAACGAGTAGATGATAATACCATTCAAGAACATCGGGAGCGAGACGAGTCGAAGGGCTGTATCAGAACCTGGACGAAGTGCAGTGCTGAGGTATTGCTCTGTTGTTAACATGGAGACGAGTGGGCGTGACCACATCAAAGAAAAGAGAAGGGCTGTGATGCCGATGAGTAGTAGTGCAGAAAATGTTTTTCCGAGTAGCACACGTGTGTCTTCCCCCTTGCTATCTTTTGCACTAAGCGTTGGAAGCATCGAGTTTAATAAATACGTCGGGAGTAAAAAACCAACGTCTGCCATGCGCAAAATAAACCCGTAGTACGCATTCTGTATTTCAAAATCCTCACGCAAAAGCGCAATCAATGTCATATCAAAATGCCTATACAGAGCCAAGCAGAAGTAGGCGACGCCAAATGGCGCAGCCTGCAGAAATAGGGATTTCATCAGCGCTTTATCAATGGTAGGACGAAGAGGGATAAGCCTATTTCCGTAGTATAGGGAAATCGCAAAGAGGAGTAGTGCACCAGCAGCTCCCGCATACAGCATAAAGTGTAGATGCGCTGTGTCGCTACTCGCACGCACACCCATAAAGATGAGCGCGCCGATCATTGCTGTCGATAAAATGCGTTGGGTCACCTCTGCAAGAAACACGTACTGCATGTTGTATTCCACCTGAAAACACGTGCGCACGATGCCGGCAAACAATGTAAAGATTGGAACCATCGAGGTAATGAGTACGCTCACCGGAAGTGCAGTCCCGTGCCACTGCGGAAGGATCCAAACAATCAGCAGTGCACAAGAAAAAGAGAGCGTCAGAATAATCGTCCGCAATGTAATCAAGGCCCCTAATACTTTGGATTTATCTGTTGCCTTACTCACCTCTCGTACAGCAACGGCATACAGCCCAAAGTCTGCAAGAATGGCAAACACCTGCACATAGCCATACGAAGAGTTGTAGATACCTGCAAGTTCCTTGGTTAGCCCAATTGCGACAAACTTTACCGAAATTATCGACAGCCCAACCATGGCAATTTGGCTGGCTACTTGCCAAAGGGTCGATGTGGCGATTTGTTTGCTGGGCACAGAAAGAGTGTAAAGTGGGTAGAGGATAGAGGATAAAGAGCGGAAATTTCTCAAAAATGTATGTGTTATCCACTATCCACTATCCATTATCCATTATACACTTTTCCTGTGCCACTCTCCTTTCGACATCTCACATCCACAAAGCAACTCTCCCGAGAAGGCATGGATGCCATTTTGAAGGTTACGGAAGATATGGAGAAGGTGTACAACACAGGGGGAAGCGATATTTTTAAAGGAAAAGTGTTCGCCAATCTCTTTTACGAGCCAAGCACAAGAACGCGGCTGAGCTTTGATGCAGCCATGAAGCACCTTGGAGCCAGTGTGATTACTGCAGATGGTTTGCAATTTAGTTCGATGTACAAAGGGGAAACGATCGAAGATACCATCATGGTGGTATCGCAGTACTCTGATGCGATTGTCATGCGACACCCAGAACAAGGTTCTGCAGATAGGGCAGCCGCAGCATCATTGGTTCCATTCATCAATGCAGGAGATGGTCCTGGCCAACATCCGACACAGGCGATCCTCGACATGTACACGATTTTCAAAGAGCGCGGAACGTTGGATGGTATTTCTATCACGATGGTTGGAGATTTAAAATACGGTCGTACAGTCCATAGCCTCAGCTTCTTACTGGGTCTGTATAACGATGTCAGCTTTACGTTGGTCTCTCCTCCAGAGTTAAAGATGCCCGAGAAAGTCACAAGTTACCTTAAAGAAAAAGGTGTGCAGTACACAGAAGTCGAATCTATCGAAGAAGGACTGGGCAGTGATGTGATCTACATGACGCGCGTGCAAAAAGAACGCTTCGAAGACGAGGCGCAATACCAGAGACTTAAGCTGAAATATGTCCTCAAGGCAGATCACGTTCGCAATAGAGACATCACGGTGATGCACCCGTTGCCACGTGTTGGAGAGATCGACACCGATGTCGATGCACTACCAAACGCCGCATATTTTCGACAAGTACGAAACGGAGTAGTTGTCCGCATGGCATTGTTGGCGATGTTACTGGGGAAGGCGTAGATGACTCCAAGGAATGCGGGTGGATATTTGCATAGAGCCATGTTGTGTATCACACAACAGGTAATACATATTTGGTGGTGGTTCCACGCTACAATGGAACGGGTTTTTTATCTATTCAATCCGCAAAACATCATTGTACGAATAATATATATACCGCAGCGCGGGCATCCCTGCCCGCAGTGTTTTAGAATATATTCCTATGTCGCAACCACACCCAGATCAAAGTGATTCTCTATTCTTTGTAACAACCAATATAAAAAACCGGAAAAAATTATTTGATAACCCAACATATGCACGCGAAGCAATTGATGCACTCTATCGTGTGCAGGAGCAGCACCCATTTTTTCTTCATGGTTTTGTTATTATGCCTGATCACTGTCATCTACTTTTATTTGTTGATGAACATCAATCTATTTCTACTATTATTGGGTGCTACAAAATGGCTGTCAGTTTTGGTATTGGCATCGGGCCCATCTGGCAGTCAAGATTTCATATGAGATTACCAGAAAATGCAGCAGCTATGTTGCACTATATACATAGCAATCCTGTAAAAGCAGGATTGGTAGAATGTGCAGAAGACTATTTGTGGTCTTCTGGATCGGGGAAATGGGATATTACGGACGTGAATTCATTGTAAATAGTTTGCGCCCAGGGATGGGCGCTCTCCGAGTGGTGGGATGGGCGCTCCGAGCGCGGGCATCCCTGCCCGCAGTCGTGAGGCATCCCTGCCCGAGCGCGGGCATCCCTGCCCGCAGTCGTGAGGCATCCCTGCCCGCAGCAGTCGTGAGGCATTCCTGCCCGCAATAGTGAGTGGGGGTTTTCATTCGATCATGATAGAATTCAATCATGACCTCCATCCTTATCAAAGGCGGCACCG